>JBCCIH010000155.1 GCA_039028315.1 Thermodesulfobacteriota bacterium
ACTTCACTTATAACGAGCCTCGCAGCGGTAGGAGTTATACTTAACGTATCCAGATCGGGAATAAAATGAGAATAATAATAGCCGGCGGAGGAACAGGGGGACATGTGTTCCCTGCGATATCTGTAGCAAATGAGATTTCAGAGAGAAACGAGGGAGATGAGATTCTTTTTGTAGGCACAAAAAGAGGCATGGAAAACGAACTTGTTGTAAAACATGGCTACGAAATAAAGCACATAAGCTCCAAGGGCTTTGTGGGGAGAGGTCTCCTTAATAAAGGCCTGGCATCAGTTCATGCTATAAAGGGTCTTTTGGATTCAGCCTCAATAATCAAAGACTATAAGCCTGATGTTGTTTTAGGAGTTGGCGGATACGTGTCGGGACCATTTTTGATGTCGGCCGTTATGCTCAGAGTGCCGACGGCCATATGTGAACAAAACACAGTTCCGGGTGTTACAAATAGAATCTTAGGGAGGTTTGTAGATAAGATATTTGCCTCGTTCGACTCAAGTGTTCAGTTCTTCCCCTCTCACAAAGTTCATATAACAGGAAACCCGATCAGAAAAGACATACTAAACTCTAAGGTCGAGTCCTCAGAGGGAGACTCAATAAATATTCTAATCTTTGGAGGAAGCCAAGGGGCAACTTCTCTAAATAGATCACTTCCTCAGGCCTTTTCTAAAATAAAAAGAGAAAATATAAATATTGTGCATCAGACCGGCAAAAAAGACCTGGATTTGGTAAGTGATCTTTATGACGATCATGGAATAGACGCAAGTGTGCATGAGTTTATTCATGATATGGCAGAGGCTTACAGCAAAGCGCACCTTGTAATTGGAAGAGCCGGTGCTGGAACTATTGCTGAGATTACAGCTCTCGGAAAACCTTCTATACTTGTCCCGTTCCCGTTCGCAGCGCACGATCATCAACTTGAGAACGCAAAAATACTCCATGAGAGACAAGCGGCATTCCTCATAGAAGACAAATACGCTACACCTGAGAAATTAGCCCAAGAATTAGAGAATATTCTTCAAATAGAAATATTAGAGTCAATGTCTGAGCAGTCAAAAAGACTTGGTAAGCCACAGGCTTCTAAAGATATTGTGGATACGCTATACAAAATGGCTGGAGTAGGGAGATAGATATTGTACGGCAAAATTAAAAGAATACATTTTGTAGGAATTGGCGGCATCGGGATGAGCGGAATAGCTGAGGTTCTGATAAATATGGGTTATGAGATCTCAGGCTCAGACCTAGGTCAATCCTCAACTGTTAAAAGACTAAAAGACTTGGGAGCTAAGATCAGTATAGGCCACAGCGCAAAGAACGTGGAAGGATCGGGCGTGGTTGTTATCTCCTCTGCAATTAGAGCAGATAATCCAGAAGTAGTAAGAGCAAATGAGCTAAATATCCCCGTAATTCCAAGAGCAGAGATGCTGGCTGAGCTTATGAGACTAAGATACGGTATTGCCGTAGCTGGAAGCCATGGAAAGACCACAACAACTTCTATGGTAGCAGCGGTGCTGTCTTATGGAAAGCTTGACCCAACAATAGTGGTCGGCGGAAAAGTTAAAGCCATGGGAACCAATGCACGCTTAGGAAGGGGCAAGTTTATGGTAGTTGAAGCAGATGAGAGCGACGGCTCATTTTTAAGACTATCACCAGTTATCTCTGTGCTCACAAACATAGACGAAGAGCATATGGATTATTACAAAGACATGGCAGAGCTTGAAAGCACATTCCTTGAATTTTTAAACAAAATACCATTCTATGGTCTAAGCGTTCTTTGCCTCGATTGCCCCAGAGTGAAGGCGCTCTCAAAAGATTTTAAAAAGCGAATAATTACATATGGTTTTGATAAAGATGCAGAACTAAGAGCAGAAAATGTAGAAGTATCAGGATTTGAAACAAACTTTAATGTGATTTTGAACTCTACTGAGCTTGGGTCAATTACACTTAACGTCCCAGGCCGCCATAATGCCCAGAACGCCCTTGCGGCAATTGCAATCGGGCTTGAGCTTGGAATGAGCTTTGATGAGGTAAGTAAGGGGCTATCAGAGTTTAGAGGCATAGACAGGAGGCTTCAAGTTAAGGGCGAGGCAAGAGGCATAACTGTTGTTGATGATTATGCCCATCACCCCAAAGAGATAGAGGTAACCCTTTCAGCACTAAAAGACTCCCATGACGGCAGGGTTGTTGTGATCTTTCAACCCCATAGATACTCAAGGACAAAGCTTTTATTTGATGAATTTGTGGAAGCTCTCTCGCACACTGATATGTTGTATATAATGGATATATATGCGGCAAGTGAAGACCCTGTTGATGGAATTTCCTCAGAAAATCTAGTTCAGTCTATTTCAAAAAAAGGTCAAAAGAACGTTCACTATCTAAATGGTGATAAGATGCTTAAAACAGTAGTTGATAATCTAAAGTCAGATGACCTCGTGATAACGCTTGGAGCAGGCAACGTGTGGGCATTTGGAGAAAAGATTGTAGAGGAGATTAGGTGAAGGATTTGCTAGCCCAAATAAAGAGCTTAGGATTAGGCGTAAAGCCTGACTATCCAATGAAAAAATATACCTGGCTTAGGGTCGGCGGGGATGCAGACGCCGTTGTTGAACCAGGTAGCACACTTGAGTTCATAGAGCTATTAAATCTTCTATCATCTAAGAAAATACCTTGGGTAGTGCTTGGTGAGGGCTCAAACACAATAGTCTATGATATGGGCATTTCAGGAATAGTTATTTCCACAAAAAAACTAAAAAAATTCGAGATAGTAGAGGACACCAAAGTATTAGCTGAATCAGGGGTTATCTTGGGCACAATTATGAACCAGACTATTAAAGCCGGGCTCTGCGGATTTGAGTTTGCGGCAGGAATTCCGGGCACTGTTGGCGGCGGGATATTTATGAACGCGGGAGCCAATAGCGGTGAGATAAAAGACGTAGTTGAGACTGTCTGGATATGGCTTGATGGACAAGAGATTGCAATAGATAGAAAGGATATAAATTTTGAATATCGAAAGAGCAATTTGCCCAAGGGCAGCGTTGTAACTAAAGCGCTTTTTGGACTTCATAAAGGAGACAGTGCAAAGAGCGAGCAAAATGTTAAGGAGTACATGGCCAGGCGAAACTCAACCCAGCCGATTAAGATGTCAAACACTGGCTCAATTTTCAAAAACCCTGAGAACATTGCCGCAGGGCAGCTTATAGAAGAGCTGGGGCTTAAAGGCTACTCTATTGGAGGAGCTATGTTTTCTGATCTCCATGCAAACTTTATTGTAAATGTTGGGGGCGCTAGTGCTCAGGATGTACTTAGCTTGATTGAACTTGCAAAAAAAGAGGCTTTTGAAAAAAGAGGAATTACTCTAGAGACAGAGGTTAGAGTAATAGGAAACAAAGAAAAGTGATAGAACTTGAAGACGAGATTGTAGAAGAGAGCAAGTTTTCATATATGAAGTACATAAAAGTTCTCTGCGCACTGATTGTGTTTGCAGCGCTGGGAATTGCGGTCTACTATACTGTTCATCTAGAGACGTTCACTGTTTCAGAAATTGCAATAAGCGGCAATACCAAAATACAAGACAAGGAAATCCTCAAACGCTCAGGGCTTAGAAATAATGAGAGCACTATATTCTTTTTTGAGTCCGCAGTGGAGCAAAATATATTAAAAAACCCATGGGTAAAGAGTGTAACAGTCACTAAAGAGTTCCCAAAGAAAGTTTCAATAGACATTGTAGAAGAAGAGGCATATTGCTTAATAGTTGATCAAGAGGGCAGTATTTACTACATTAGCCAAGACGGAAAGCGTTTAGGGCAATCAAATTTTGAGCAAGGTCTTGATTTTCCTGTCCTGATAGGCGAAGGTATAAATGACGCGGATCTTGTAAAAGAGGCAATACAATTATTAGAGTTATCTTCAGAGAGCAAGGTACTTAATTGGAGTCAGATCTCTGAGATCCACCTAGATTCAATATACGGCATTGATTTATTTACAATAGACAAAAAGCGTATTGAATTTGATACCAAAGATATTGTAAATAAGTGGCGCAAGGTCGAGAAAATAATCACCCATGCACAGATGCTGGGTTTAGAAGAGAAATACATAAATATTAGCTCAGAGAGTATGGGTGTTGTAAATTTTGATTTGCAAGTTGTGAATACTGACGCTGAAGAAGATGGGTAAAGAGCAAAACTTGATAATAGGCTTAGATATTGGCACAACTAAAATATGTGCTATTGTTGGGGAATTCAATCCGGAAATTGAAGAAGTAGAAATAATAGGGGTAGGCACATATCCTTCCTTTGGTCTAAAAAGAGGGGTGGTTGTAAATATTGAAAACACCATCCAGTCCATTAAGAATGCCGTTGAAGAAGCCGAACACATGGCGGGTTGTGAAATAAGAACAGTCTTTGTGGGTATTGCCGGTGGTCATATAAAAGGGATCAGCGGCCATGGAATGATTACGATCAGAGAAAGAGAAGTGGCAAGGCAGGACTTAGAGAGAGTTATTGAATCTGCAAACGCCGTGCTCATTCCTGCTGATAGAGAAATAATCCACGTAATTCCCCAAGAATATATAGTTGACGGACAGACAGGGATTAAAGATCCGATTGGCATATACGGAGTTAAGCTGGAAACCAGAGTTCATATCGTTACGGGACAAGTAACAGCTGCACAAAATCTAGTAAAATGTATTCACGGCGCTGGAATGGATGTTGCTGATGTAGTGCTAGAACAGCTTGCCTCAAGTGAGGCTGTTCTTACTGAAGATGAAAAAGAGATCGGAGTAGTGCTTATTGACTGTGGAGGCGGAACCACGGATATTGCCGTATTTGTAGGCGGCAGTATAAGATATACGGAGAACGTAACTCTGGGCGGTGATAACATAGACCGAGACATTGCGCTTGGACTCTCCACTCCACTAGCAGAAGCAAGAAAAATTAAAGAGAAACATGGTACAGCATTAGCTGAGCTTGTATCTCCAGAGGAAGAAATAGAGGTTCCAAGCGTCGGCGGCAAGCATTTTAGAAAAGTATCTAGAAAAGATCTTGCTATGGTAATTGAACCCAGAATGGAAGAGATATTCACTTTAGCCAAGACCGAAATAATGAAATCGGGTTATGACGAATTAGTTCCGGCAGGAGTTGTCATAACTGGCGGAAGTGTTATCATGAATGGTACGGTTGAACTCGCTGAACGAGTCTTAGAAATGCCTGTAAGAATGGGCATTCCAACCGCTATCGGCGGCTTAACAGATATAATAGCAAACCCTGTTTACTCCACTGGAGTTGGTCTGGTTTTATACGGCGCGGGGTACACTGGAGACAAAAAACTCCGCATTAGAGATGAAAATGTGTTTAAAAAAATATTTGATAGCATGAAAAACTGGTTTCAAGAGTTTTTTTAGGTTACAATGAAAATAGGTTACACAGCAATAATATATCCTGCAGGAGGATGATAGGTTATGGCCAAGTTTGAACTCGAAGATACAAAAGTAGAATCAAGAGCAAAAATAAAAGTAGTAGGTGCTGGCGGCGCTGGTGGCAACGCTGTTAACGCCATGATTGAAAGGGGGCTAAATGGTGTTGAGTTTGTTGTTGCTAACACAGACGCTCAGGACTTAAGAAAGTCACTAGCTTCCACAAAACTCCAAATAGGCACAAGAACAACTAAGGGACTGGGTTCTGGTGGAAATCCAAATCTTGGCAGAGAAGCCGCAATTGAAGACCAGGCAAAAATTGCAGAAGCCCTAGACGGCGCTGACATGGTTTTCATTACAGCCGGCATGGGCGGCGGCACTGGTACCGGTTCATCTCCCATTATAGCTCAGGCAGCCAAAGAGATCGGTGCTCTGACCATCGGAGTTGTAACAAAGCCCTTTGGTTTTGAAGGCCCAAAAAGAAACAAACAGGCAATCGAAGGTATCAGCAACATGGATGGAGAGGTTGATACACTGATTGTAATTCCAAACGACAGACTTGCAGAGGTTCACAAGGTCAGCATCCTTGATGCTTTTAAGAAAGCTGACGAAGTGCTTCACCAAGCTGTTAGAGGCATATCCGATATAATCACAGGCACTGGATAT
>JBCCIH010000156.1 GCA_039028315.1 Thermodesulfobacteriota bacterium
AAGTAACCTCCAATTATCGGGGCCACAGCCGGCATAGTTGATGCAACGCCGCTTATAGTTCCCATCGATTTCGCCAGATTCTTTCGGTCAAACACTTGGGTTAGGATTGTTCTGGCAATCGGTGAAGCGCTTCCCATTCCCAGCCCTTCGAGTGATCGCCCCACTATATAAGATGGCAAATCAAAAGCAAGCATCGCTATCAGTGAGCCGATAATGCTTATTATTACTCCGATCAGCAAAGTCGGCCTGCACCCGATTTTTTGACCAATCCCGCCCCAGATTGGTTGAGAGAGAGCAAAAAAGACAAAGAAAATTGTAACCGAGAGCTGAACCCCTTGAGTTGAGCTGTCAAAGACCTCTGAGAGCTTTGGCAGAGCGGGCATAGAGATTTTAATGGACAGCCAGCTTAAAATTATTACCGCAAACGAGAGTCTAAATGCCCACTTTTGCTGATGCTCTGTAAAATTATCGCCCATTATATTTTTCTTTTATTAACTTTTAGCATTACGCAACAAGAAATCTATATATGACTAAGTCTTAGTAGTTTGAATGTCTCCTCGGACATCTTATCATAAAAAATGTTTGATAGGATTATAATCCAGCAAAATAATATTTGAAATTTTTAGTCATACTTATTATCATAGATATTGTTAGATTGACATATCTATACAATCTAAAATATATCTATACATAATCTTCTTCATTGAATCGAATGTTATAAGATTATCTCATGTACAGATATTAAATATCTTTTTGGTTATTAAGGAGCTAAGGATGAATCTCAAAAAACTACAGATTGCCTTCGTTATATTATTTGGTATTTGCTTAATTGCATTTATGAACATAAGTGGCTGTAATAGTAATGATTCCCAAGGTGATATTTTCCCCGAACCTGAAGTAAGAAAGTCCCAAAATGGAACACTAAGTACGATCATTGAAACTCTCATATCAGTTAATTTTGTTGAAAACATAACTACTGGGGAGATGGATACAGTTGAAACAGCTACTTATGAAGGCGGTCTTATAGGTCCGACTTTGAGTGTAAAACCTGGTGACACGATAGAATTTGATTTGATCAACAACCTGCCCGCCAACCCTGAAGATACAAGAACCGGAACTTCTGGTGCTTTTCCGCATAAACGCTTCACTACTAACTTTCACACGCACGGTCTAACTGTATCTCCTTTGGGAATTTCAGACAATGTGCTTAGAAGAATGGAGCCTGGCACAACAAATAGCGTGCAGATCGAAATTCCCGATGATCATGCCTGTGGCACATTCTGGTACCACCCTCACAAGCATGGAGCAGTGAGCTTTCAGTTCTTTGGTGGCATGATTGGCTTTTTAATTATTGATGATGAGGACTGCGGATTAAAGCAAATTCCTGAGATCGCTGCAGCCAAGGAAGTAGTTATGGGTATCAGCGCAATTAGAACTGATGAAACAGGTCAGGTTCCTTTTGTAAACCCCGAGGCAATAGCTTTCTCACAAAACGCTGAAATGGGAGTAACAATTCCTAGCCTCTGGCAGTTTTTTCAGGATACAAACTTATATATGACAGTAAATGGAGTAGTAAATCCTACTCTAAGGATGAAACCCGGAGAGGTTCAGCGCTGGCGCATTCTAAATGCCGCATCAGGCATAACATTAGTGCCTGCCCTTGAAGGACATAGTTTTAATATAGTTGCACAAGATGGGCTAAATACTTCCGAGGTCATAGTGCTTGATTCCGGAGAGGGAGCTGTTATGGGAGCAGGCAACAGGCTTGATGTAATGGTTAAAGCTGGAGAACCAGGAACATATCTACTTCAAGCTCTGGACCCAACTGATGACAGATCTGTATCTAATATTTCAGATGTTGAACCAGCCCCTAGAAGGGCAAGAATTGGGAGGGATTTTCCCGGTCCGACCTACCCTCTGACTCTGGCAACTATCGTAATTTCTGGCGAACCTGCAAATATGGAGCTGCCTTCTGGTTCTTTGCCAGCACCTCGTGGACTGCCAAGCATGAATGAAATGCTAAATGCTGATCTGGCAAATGAGAGAGACCTTTCTATGGAGCTATGTGCCCCCGGCACCCAGGATACTTTAAATGAAAAAGTTAACGGTGTATGCGAATACTATTTTGACATATATGATGATGATTATTGGGGCGGTGAATTCCTGCACTTAATGATGATAAGAGATGATAACGATATGGGTACAGCTAACCCTGATCCGGATGGCCCATCATTTATATTTCAAAAGGAAGGACTCTTTACTTCAGGCAGTCCATTATTTGTAGGTGATGAGGCTATGGTAACAAACACCTTTGAGAGATGGACTATATATAACAGAACCAATTCTGACCATCCTTTTCATATTCACCAAAATCCTTATCTTGTTACACACGTAAACGGGGTGGAATTAGATCAGCCTGAGTGGCGCGACACGATGCTTATACCCGCCGCTGACACTAGCAACGGTGGAAACATTGTAGATAATCAGGGATCTATATCATATATCACATATTTTAACCCAATCACATTTGGTGATTTTGTTATGCATTGTCATATTCTTACGCATGAGGATATAGGAATGATGCAGCAGCTCAGAATTGTTCCTGAATAGCAAAAATCAATCTTAGCTATATTAAATATTGGTGGAGGAATACTTAAAAAATGAAGAAATTTAACCGCAGAGAGTTCATAAGTAAAACTAGTAAAACTGCTCTGGGTTTAGGTATTGCTTCCCAATTAGGATTGCTTTCGGGTTGTGACAGCAGCTCGAGCATAAATGGCCCATCTGAAGCTGCGTGGCGTCAATTTGCAGATAGCTTAACAGGTATGCTTCTTAGGCCCGGAGATGATATATTTGCCCAGTTGGCACTGCCTCACAACTTAGCCTTCGTTAGCATTTTGCCTCAGGGTATTGTGATAGCAGCTAACGAAGCTGATGTACAGAAATGCATCCAGTTCGTTCAAGAGCATAACCTTCCTTTTGCCGCTCGTTCTGGAAACCACAGCTACGCTGCTTATTCATCGACATCAGGCCTTCAAATAGATATGACCTCCTTAAATTCAATTGAACTCAATAAATCGACCGGAATTCTTAATGTCGGAGGCGGCACATTACTTGGAAACTTAGTAGCAGACATAACCCCTTCGGGATTTATGATTCCTGTGGGAACTTGCGCTACTGTAGGACTTGCAGGCTTACTTCTTGGAGGAGGAATCGGATTTAATGGAAGAAGATTTGGACTTACCAGCGATAACCTCGTTCAGACGCAGATAGTTACTGCAAGTGGTGAGATTTTGAACTGCAATGATAATGAAAATTCCGATCTTTTTTGGGCTGCCAGAGGTAGTGGAGGCGGAAATTTTGGAATCCACACAGGATTTCAAATCCAGGCCCATGAGGTTGGCGATGTTTCGGTATATGAAATAAGCTGGGACCAAACAGATATAGGATCTGTCTGGCTCGCTATGCAAGATATTTCTTTATCGGCGTCTGATGAGTTTTCTTTGAAATTAGCTATTAGCATAAGTGAAGAAGGTTCTCTGCCCGGATCTCAGAATATTAAGTTTACAGCCACTGGGCAGTACTATGGTTCAGCTGAAGATCTAAGGGAATTATTAGATCCTGCCTTTTCTGCTGCGGAGCCCATATCATCCACAATCGAGGAATTAAGCTTCTTTGAAGCTCAGCTTTTCCTTGAAGAACATGGCGGACCCAATGCCTTTTTAACTAAGTCTGCATTTATTGAAGGAAAACTATCTGAATCAGCAGTATCAACTTTAATTAATCATCTCTCTAAGTGGCCAACAGACTCTAGGCTTGCAGAGTTTAAAATATTTGCTTTTGGCGAAGGCTATAGCGCTGTGGATCCGAGTGATACCGCATTTTTCCATCGGACAGCAGATTTTGTGGTAGAGAGCTGCGCCTCCTGGCATCCAGGTGATTCACAGTCAATTATTGATGCCAGCACAGATTGGTTGCAGGAACTATTTAGTCTATTAGATTCTTCATTTAACGGCTTTGCTTATAACAATTTTATAGATCCTACGCTAGAGAACTGGGATTTCGCATATCATAGCTCTAATCTGCCACGCTTGATTAGAGTCAACAAAAAATACGATCCTAATAACTTATTTGATTTTGATCAGGGTATACCACTATCTGTTCTAGAAGATGTTTAAATTCAATCTAAAGTTAAGATAGAAAAAATAAGTGGTGCCTGCTTAACCTGCGTGACCTAAATCAAGAATTGCTTTTACTCCTAATGTAATTATTAAGCCTATTAACATAATTACGAAACACCTTGCTTTAGAGCAGTGCGTGATTAACGGAGCCTTTCCGAAGTTATGTATTGTTGCTAGGTACAAAAATACACCAGAGGCAAATGATAGAGTTATTGCCTTTACTAATAGCAGAGATTCACTACCTAGAAATTGACGAGCTTCTGCCCCTGCTACTATGCCAAGAGGCGTAGCTATCGCAAATAATCCATAGAGCAGATAACACTGATATTTACTCAGCTTACTGGTCACCATATTTAATGCTAGACCAAAACCTGCAGAACTCTTATGTGCCAACACAGCTATTAGAATAAAAATAGCCGTTTCCGTGTCACTTATTCCAAGAGCAGTACCTAACATAAAGGAAGGAAATGAAATCATAATTGTCATTATTATGGGTATTGAGGGTGAGGACAAGCCACCGCTTTGTTTATCTCTTGATGCCTCAGTTATATGCTCAATTGCAAGCAGGAACATAAAGGCAATCACTCCAACAACGGGAGCAAGGGGAATGACAAAATTAGGAGTTGCTTTTCCAAATAGATGAAAACCTGCAGGGAGCATAATAAATAGAGACAACGCTAGGAATACGCCGCTCGTGAATGACTCACCATGTTCGAATCTCATGCCGCTTTGAACTTGCTCTCTTTTGGTAAGCGGATAGTATCCACCTAACACAGCAGCTCCTAGGATAAGAATAAACGATATCAGTTCTAGAGTATTCATGTATACCTCGCTTGTTAGATTATTTTGATTTTATCTAAATTGAATTAGGATACAAATTATAAAAAATTAATATGGTTACATGTATTATAGCATGAATAAATTCTGATTCTTCTTCAGCTAGCATATTTAAAGAATAGAACAGTTAGAAGGACAGAAACTAGAGATAATCCTTTAAAAGTGATCACAAAAGTGGTTGTAATATGATGGCGCCCAATCCGGGAGCCCAGCCCGCACGTCTGATCGACCCTTCTTTTTAATAGTAAACATTGACAAACCTGCTAACACTGACATTTTTATTCG
This sequence comes from Thermodesulfobacteriota bacterium, assembly GCA_039028315.1. Classification (NCBI taxonomy): domain Bacteria; kingdom Pseudomonadati; phylum Thermodesulfobacteriota; species Thermodesulfobacteriota bacterium. Next base: position 5,304 of record JBCCIH010000156.1, read on the forward strand.
TTCAGAATATTGATATATAGCAAAAGCAGTTAGGAGATTTTATTGGCAACTGGTACTAAGAATTCTAAAGTCACCCTGAGAAACACTATAGGCGGCATCATAGGAAATGTGCTTGAATGGTACGACTTTGCAGTATTTGGCTACTTCGCCCCAATTATTGCTGAGAAGTTTTTTCCATCAGAAGACCCAATTGCGTCACTAATAAATGCCTTTGGCGTATTTGCGGCTGGATACCTTGTAAGGCCGCTTGGAGGCATAGTGTTCGGCCATCTAGGTGATAGGATAGGACGAAAGTATGCACTTCAGCTTTCAGTGATGATAATGGTTGTTCCAACGACTTTACTCGGACTTCTTCCCACATATTCTGATGTTGGTATTCTCGCGCCAATACTGCTGATAATCATAAGGTTAGTTCAAGGATTTTCTGTAGGAGGTGAGCTGATAGGTTCAGTTTCTTATATGACGGAAGTTGCCCCTCCATCTAAACGCGGTTTTCTGGGAAGTTTCTCCTTTATGGGCGCTGTAGGAGGAGTTCTACTAGGCTCATTCGTCGCAACAATCGCACATGGACTATTTGACGCCACCGTAATAAATGACTGGGGTTGGCGAGTACCTTTTCTTTTTGGTTTTTTGGTTGGGCTATTTGGACTATGGATGCGCAAGGGACTTGTAGAAACAGCAGATTTTAAAAATGCAAAAGAAAAAGGAGAGATTGCCGCAAATCCTGTTAAAGAAGTTATACTCAGGATGCC
>JBCCIH010000157.1 GCA_039028315.1 Thermodesulfobacteriota bacterium
CCATCCCCTATGTTTGAGCCAGGTACTACACCAAGCCCACCGACTAAGCCTGCGCACAGGTCGCTAAGCAGGTCGCCGTATAAGTTTTCGAGCAGAAGTATGTCAAACTGGGTCGGGTCCTGTACAAGTTTCATACAGCCAGCATCAACAATCATCTCTTCGTATTCAATGTCAGGGTATCTCTCGCTTACTTCCCTTGCTTTTCTAATAAATAGACCGTCTGTCATTTTCATGATGTTGGCTTTATGAAAAACTGTAATTTTTTTGCGTCCCCTCTTAGTTGCATACTTAAACGCCTTCTCTGAAATACGAAGGCATGCCTTCTCAGTGGCAACTTTCATGCTCATAACAACACCAGGGGTAACAGTGTTCTCTACTCCGCTATAAAGGCCCTCGGTATTCTCCCTTATAATCACCAAATCGGCATCTTTGTAGCGGGTATATATTCCTTTAAAATTTCTAACAGGCCTAATAGCCGAAAAAAGGTCTAGTGTTTTTCTTAGCTGAACGTTTACAGAGGTAAATCCCTCGCCTATAGGAGTAGTACATGGACCCTTTAGAGCTACTTTATGCTCTTTTATTGCCTCTATTGTGCTCTGTGGCAAAACATCAGGGCCATCTTCAAGTGCTTCAAGCCCTGCTTTTCTTTCAACCCAGTCAATTTCGGCTCCGGATGCTGCAACCACTTTTTTAACCGCAGCTGTTATATTGGGTCCAATTCCATCTCCGGGGATAAGAACAACTTTTCGTTTACTCATAGCTGATAGTGAACCAGAACACACTCATTAATCAAGTAATATATTTCACTGTTATAGTATTTAGCCCAAATAGTTGATAAAAGAGACTAAACATCTAGAAAATAGCGCATGGAATAACTCAATTTATCCCATGCTTAACTAATCGTTTATAATTGGTTAATTTTACTCTAACAATATTATAGTTTGATATACTTAATAAATGGTCACTAAGAGACTAAACTCCTTCTCAAATGTTTTTAACGTTACATTCCTTTTTGCTCTGCTGATAATTATAACGAGTGTGGTTGTTCCGCTTATCTTCCGTGAGCAGATTGTCAGCATTGGTCAGGAAATCTTATTAAAATACGGCCAGGAAAGAATAGATATTGTTCTCTATCTAATAACGACCGTAAGCAGCACTCCGATAGCGCTTCCAGTTTGGATATACGCAGTCTTAGGAGCCATGCTGGGGTATGAGCCGATCAGGTTAATTATTGTCATGGCACTTGGCTCTATGACAGGAGCAACAATAACTTACTTCCTAGCCAGATACTTCGGAAAATCCAGGTTTGTGAAGAAAAACTTTCCAAACGTTGAGAACCATCCATGGACAGAGTACCGCTCTAAGTGGATTATAAGCTTAATATTATTTTTTGGAGCGGCCTCGCCAATTCCGCTTGATGTTATGTATGCGGCGTGCGGGATGAAGCGTTTTCCAATCTATTTGCTCACACCTATACTTTTTGTTTCGTTCTCTATAAAATTTACATATCTATTCTATGGCTATGATCTAATTCAGACTTATCTCAATATTGCATTTTGATTAAGACTGGTCCCTCATTGCATTTGCAGTATAGATAGCTACAAGCCTTGCTACCAAAAATGCAAGAAAAAGCTGCCCCGTAATTGCTTCCAAAACAGAGATCATCCTTCCTAATGGTGATAGAGAGGTAATATCTCCGTAGCCTAGTGTAGTGAGGGTGGTGTAGCTATAGTAGATATATTCGTTTGAAGTTAGTGTATTTACTACATCTGTGTTATTGGTAAGAAAGATAATCCCAGGTGATATATATTCAAGATAATTATAGATAGAGGCCCATAAGAGCCCTAACAAAAGAAACACGCACACCGCTGCATATAGGGTATCTGCCGATACTTTTTTAGTATGCAAAATGTGGTCAATCATTGTTCCTATAATAAAAAGAAAGAACAGGATACTCACAAAAATAGTCTCAGAAGAGCGCGTATAGATCCATTCGGATAAAAACCACGGAAGCCCCAAGACTATTAAAATTATCACATTTCTTTTGTTTCTTCCTGCTGCATAAATACCTAAAACAAAAACAATTGAGCTTGCGATGTTCATAAAGATAAAACCATAGTCAGTGTCATGTAGGAGAGAGGAGATAATCAGCAGGATAAAAATGGAGGTCATAAAATTGAACATTTTGTACTTTGTCGATCCTAAGATCAGCCAGAGCAGACCGCTTTTCTCGGTTTTGAACATGTTCTGATCCTCCATATTTAGTTTAGACTGACGATAAAGCTTCTCACTATGTTAATTAAAAATTAGCTTAAAGTCACTTAAGATAAAGCTCCGCCTCATATTCTGATTATGGGGAACTTATCTCCGTGGTTGCTATTTAGAGATTAACCGCCAGAAAGTGTGCAGCTTGATGTTTCAACTTGAGCGTTATTGTTAACATTCAAAGCTCCTCTTCCTCCGCTGATTGAGCACTGGTTCTGAGGATCAATGTCTACAATAGAGTTTCCGGCCGCATTGATTCCAAACTGGTTATTAGACTCAATGACAATTGTATTATTAATAGGATTTGAGCTCTGTCCGACTTCTACAAACCCATCATCAAGTGTTAGAATTGCGTCGCGGTTACTGGAAATATTTATACTCTCATCGGCATTTAGGAAAATTGATGCAGAGCCCTGTGCCCTTACACCTTCTCTGCAATTAGTAATGCTGATGCTCTTTACGATATAAGTTATCATCGAGCTTGAACCAGCAAACATGCAGTTTCCTCCGCTGCCATTTAGGTTAAACTCCGCCTGGCTTTCGCTAAAACTTATCATCTGAGTGCCTGAGAGGCTTATTGGATCTTGGAAAACTTGCCAGCGGTCTATTATTATGAGGGTTGGATTTTGCTGCAGCGTTATATCAAAATTAGTTACGCTCTGATTTACAACTGGTATGTTGGGCCTTTCAGCGTTAAAAGTTGCAGATTCAAACCTTAGAGTCACAACATTTGCAGATGAACTGAACCTTATTACGAAATTTCCTTCAGAACTTACTCTAGTGCTGCCCAATCTGCTGTTGCCCTGCAGGATAATAGCAGTTATGTCTCCAAACTGTGAGGAATTGGAAATAATACCTTCAACTATTATATTCCCGTTATTATCTCCTCCATCGCAGTTTGTAATGAAAACTGAGAGTATTACTATGAGAATGCCGCGTAATAAATTTTTTCGCATAACTGCCCTCCTTTTTTGTTATCAGGCCATCTGCTGCATATTATAACAATAACGTAAAGACTATGATAGCCATAAATGCAATTAAGTAGATAACTCTCATATATTTTTCAATTTTCTTTGCGAGCAAATTCTCTCCATCAGAGGATATCTTACTAGTAGCGATCGCAGTACCCAAAGCTATAAATACGAGTATAGTCGAGAGCAGTACAAAATTATCCATACGGGTGAAGTAAGAGACCTTTGGTATTGTAAATCCTATTGCGAATCTATACGCAATTAGCGTAAATACCGTTGCAGTCGAGAGTCCTACCTGAGGGCCCAGATGCTTTGGGTCAATCCAGAATACAGCCCAGGCCATTAGAACAATCAGGCAAAGCGGCGCAATCACTTTCCATACGTAATATGCCTTGTCACGCTGTGCAACCAATGTAAAGTCCATTCTGTGAAGGCTTTGCATCGGCGCATCGCCCCATGTTTGAATTTGCTCAGTGCTGGCGCTTCCATCTACAAGACTTATTGTCCAGCCCTCGGCTGAGAATTTGTCCCTTTGCCCGGTAGTATCTTTATCGAGCTCAAAAAGAATATCATTACTATTCGGACCTACAGCGGCCAATATAAAATGAAGCTCCTGATCATCAAATGGAAAATTAGAAAAATCCAGGTCAGATGTGATTTCTCCTACATAGCGCTGTTTAACATTAACATTTCCATCCGGATCAACCCTGGCAATTTTACTCAGCAGCTGCTGGCCTCCATTTTGATTCACAACAATAACCGTTGGAGTCCATATTTCATTTTCTTTGAAGATGCATTTTCTAAGTGATTTCCCAAGGGCTTTTTCAGATAAGCGTGGGTCGTTCCAGGTTTCATTAAACCAAACGTCAGCTGTATAGGTTTGCTCTAGATCATCTATTTCTTTAATATCTATTACAAAAAAACCGACTTTTACAGCTATTTTCTCTCCTTCATCTCCAGGTTTTAAATTCATGGCCTCAGGTGGTATTGAGCAATCCAACTTATTATTAGAATCGCTAACTTCCTGGGTTATGCCAACACAGGGGTGAAATAAAATTATAAGGCAGGCAACAAGGGCTGCTTTAAATAGGTTTATCTTTATAGGCAAGCTATTAGTATTCATAATCACTTTGTATATTAACAAAAAACATTCTATAAAATCAATCTATCAGAATCGGTAGGTGGCTTTGATCCCATAGTTTTGATAGTCATTGTCGACACCTGATGAAAGAGTGAATGTGAGATTCATTTTCTCTACAAATGTATAGTCGAGCTTTTTGATCGTCGCAAGCCCTATTCCCATATCAAAGAAGGATTCTAAATAAAGCTCGCTGCCCCAAAATTTAGTATGGTTTAGAAACAACTTAAATGCTGCCCTGTTGCCAAAAATATTAAAATCCATCTTCTGCAGCAGATCCCCTCCATTTCTCCATACATAATTGGTTAGCTCATAGCTCAGATCCCATCCAGCTATCTCTATTCCGTCTATCGTTGTTATTGCACCGCCCTGGCTTGCCCAGCCAACATGAGTGGTTGGAAATTGATAGTGGAAATAATTTGTAAGAGTTCCGCTTAGTGGAAATGCAAGAGCACCCACATCAAAAGATCCTACCCCGCCAACGCGGGCCATGGGGGTTAGACTCCACCATTTTGTAGGCCTGTATTGAGCGCCCAATCCAAGAGATGCCATATAGGACCATGCAGTCTGGGTTCTTGTCAGCAGCACAGGGAAATCAACAATCAAAGAGAGTTTAGGAACGCTTTTTAAATTCCATTTATAGCTTATAGGGATACTGAAAGTCTCTCCATCATAGGGATCGGCATTAAAAGAAGTAACCGCGGCTGAAATAGAGAAATTATTTTTCTGCCCGGGGATTGGATTCCTAGAGCTAATAAAAGGCCCGGTTATACCTTGGTTGAAATCATCTATGATCATTCTTGTAAATAGACTGTTAGGGTTTCCAGCCACCGGATCCACAGGGGAGTTTGCAACAACAATTTGAAGCAGTCTGGTAAGCGATCTCCCGGGGGCCTCTATTGATTCAAAAGTTCCTCTAAGCCACTGTTTGAACTGCTTAACACTCTCATCTCTGGACTCGCCGTCAAAGCGCACCTCAAAATCTCTTCCAGGAATTCTAAAAACGAGCTCTGAGGAATTAGATTCAAACTCTAGAATTGTACCAATTCCTCTAAAATCTAGCTGGCCTATTACTGATGATGTGTCCGTGTAATCAGGGAATATATCTTCAAGTGAAGTATTATTGAAAAAGTCCGTAACATCCAAAAGACTGTTAGTTCCTTCAGTTGCCGTATCATCGCCATCTACAGTAATAATTACTACAAACAGTTGTTTCGTATGGGCGTAATTAGTTGCAAAAACAGGGATGATAAATAATATGAGCAGAATAATACGTAAAGTATTTTTGATCCTATCCCTCCTAGCCATAATATAAAATTAACTCATGATCACACAACATCAAAATTGGCGATATTATATATTATGCATATTTACAATATAAGATTTTAGATAATTCATCAGAGGGCTGGAAAGACAAAGGCGCCGTAGTTTCTCAACTAGGCGCCCATTATTTTAGTCAGGTGATTATTTATCTCTCACTTCTTCTAAAGCTGGCAAACTGCTTAGCCGCTTCAGGTCGTACTTTTTGAATGTTTTCAGGTGTCTGGGCAAGATTATTGATCCCTACGATAGCTTCA
>JBCCIH010000158.1 GCA_039028315.1 Thermodesulfobacteriota bacterium
CCGGCTATAAGAAGATATATCCAAGCCATTTAACAAACCCCCTGCGAAAAGTATTTAGATAAGACTACCCATTTTTTCTAAAAACGTAGACGAAACTTTTTTTATACGCCCTACATCTAATAAAAAGATCCCAAGACTTTATTTATTGCATTAACTTGGTGTACAATAGTAAATCAATCTGGGTTTATTTTAAAAAAGGAAACTAAATGGCCAGACGAATAGTTAGATCTCCTAAAAAAATTCTTGGTATTGATATAGGTGGAACAGGTATAAAAGCTGCCCCTGTGGATATCTCAAAAGGAGTTTTGCTTCAAGAGCGCTTTCGTATTGAAACCCCTCAGCCCCCAACTCCAAGAGCAATGCTTGAGGTGATAAATAAGCTTATTGAGCACTGGGAATGGAAAGGCAAGATCGGCTGCGGATTCCCAGGTGTTTTAAAGCAAGGTGTTGTTCACACAGCGGCTAATTTAGATAGTCAATGGATAGGGGTCAATATACAGCATCAGATAAAAAAAATGTCAACCTGTGATGCTGTAGTGATTAATGATGCAGACAGCGCGGGGCTTGCAGAGATGAAATTCGGAGCCGGAAAGGATTATAACAAACACGGGGGTGGAGTTGTGGTAATGGTAACGCTTGGCACAGGCATAGGAACCGCCGTTTTTGTAGATGGTCATCTTGTGCACAACACTGAACTTGGCCACATAGAGATAGATGGCAAGGACGCGGAGAAAAGAGCGGCCGCAAGTGTTAGAGAGCGCAAAAAACTGAGCTGGAAAAAATGGGGTCACAGAGTAAACGTATACCTTCAAACTATGGAGAAGTTGCTATCTCCTGACTTGTTTATTATTGGCGGCGGGGTAAGCAAAAAACCCGATAAGTTCTTTAAATATATTGAGCTTAAAACAAAAGTAGTGCCTGCACAGATGCACAATGATGCAGGTATCGTTGGGGCTGCATTATCTGTTGAGCTGTAAGTTTCGTGTTTTCTTGAAAAACCAGACTTGATATGTGATAATCCCGTGAGGGTATAAATGATACCGGGCGGAGTAATTAGCTAATAAATTGAGGTAATTACATTTGTTGCAAGAACAAAATCAACCCATATACACTTATAAACATATCCATACCCGTAAAATAGATAAAACGAGTATTAGTAAAGTATTGCTCCCAATTTTCCATTACAAAACTAAAATAAATTTCTCGATTCGGAGTTAACAAATATTGTTTAATATCAAGAGGTAAAAGAACAAAGTGCATTTTTGAAATCAGTGCTAACATTTTTGAGAATTAAAAATTCTAAGGAGATCGGCTATGGCATCTAAGCCTAAAAAGAAAAAAGATAAACTAGAGCAATTAATTATTAATACAGTTAGAACACTCTCAATGGATGCAGTTCAAAAGGCTAATTCCGGTCATCCTGGAACTCCTATGTCTATGGCTCCTGTGGCATATACAATCTGGGACAAGTTTATGAGTTTTAATCCTAAAAACCCAGACTGGCCAAACCGTGACCGATTTGTTCTATCTTCAGGGCATGCATCAATGCTTCTTTACAGCATGCTTCATATAAGCGGTTATAAAGTTTCCCTAAATGATATCAAGACCTTCAGACAGCTTCATAGTAAATGCGCGGGGCATCCCGAACACGGAATGGCACCAGGTATTGAAACTACAACAGGCCCGCTTGGGCAGGGCTATGCAACTTCTGTCGGAATGGCAATTGCTGAGAAGTGGATAGCTAAATACTTCAACCGTCCTGGGCATGAGATAATCAACTACCATGTTTTCGCCCTTGGGGGAGACGGGTGCATGATGGAGGGAATCTCAAGTGAAGCAGCTTCGCTTGCAGGTCATTTGGGTCTTAGCAATTTGATCTGGCTATACGACAACAACCACATAACAATTGAAGGCCATACAGACCTTGCTTTTAGCGAGGACGTAGCCGATAGGTTCATGGGTTACAAGTGGCATGTACAGCACGTTGGAGACGCAAATAATTTAGAACTTCTACAAGAAGCGCTTACTCGGGCTAAAAAAGAAAAAGAACAACCCTCTTTAATAATTGTAGACAGTCATATTGGTTTTGGCAGCCCGAATAAACAGGATACTGCCGCAGCCCACGGAGAGCCTCTTGGAGAGGATGAGATTAAAAAAACGAAAATAAACTACGGCTGGCCTCCTGATAAGAAATTCTATGTTCCTGATGAAGTTAAGAACTACAGAAATAAAATTCTAAAAAGGGGTAAAAGCGATGAGGATAAGTGGAATAAGAAATTCTCTAAGTACGCCTCAAAATACCCGGATTTAGCAAAAGAGTTTGAAATGATGGAAAAACATGAAATGCCAAAAGGCTGGGAGAAATGCCTGCCAACTTTCCCTGCCGATCCAAAAGGTCCGGCAACCAGAAGCTCAAACGGTAAGATCCTAAACGCAATTGGTAAAGAAATACCGTGGTTTCTTGGGGGAGCGGGTGACGTAGGGCCTTCAACTAAGACCTACTTAGAAGATACTGGCAGTTTTGAAAAAAACGCATATGATGGAAGAAATTTTCACTATGGTATTAGAGAAGCTGCAATGGCAGCAGTGACAAATGGTATGGTCCTTAGCAAGCTAAGAGCATATGCATCATGCTATTTTGTATTTTCAGATTATCTTAAAGCGCCTCTTCGCCTGTCATGTTTAATGAAAAATCCAGTTATCTATGTATTCACTCATGATAGCATAGGCCTTGGCGAAGATGGACCTACCCATCAACCAATCGAACACCTTGCCGCTCTTAGAGCAGTGCCAAATCTTGACGTTATAAGGCCTGCAGATGCAAATGAGCTTAGTGCATTGTGGAAGCATGTAATAGAAGCTAAAGATAGGACTACTGCATTTATTCTTACCAGGCAGAATGTTCCTACCTTTGACCGCAGCAAATATGCTTCTGCCAAGGGAGCTTTGAAGGGCGGCTACATTCTTGCTGACAGCAAAGGAAAGCCAGACTTAATACTAATCGGAACTGGATCAGAGGTTCAGCTGTGTCTGGGCGCCTATGAAAGGCTTACAAATGAGGGAATTAAAGTTAGAGTGGTTAGTATGCCTTGCTGGGAGCTTTTTGATCAGCAGAGCGCTCAATATCAGGAAAAGGTTTTGCCAGATTCAGTTAGAGCAAGAGTATCTGTTGAAGCCGGCTCCACAGTAGGATGGCAAAAGTATGTTGGGCTCGCTGACAATGGCACCTCTATAGGTGTAGATACCTTTGGTGAGTCGGCCCCAGTAGCAGATATTTGGCCTGAGTTTGGGTTTACAGTTAATAATGTTGCAGCTAAAGCTAGACAAACTCTTAAGAAGAACAAAAAAAGTAAGAAATAGTTATGAAACGATAAAACCATTTATAGGAGAGCACTATGCCTAATAACATTAAAGAACTTACAAAGCTGGGTCAATCAATATGGTATGACTACATTAGACGTTCTTTTTTAACTAAAGGCGAGCTTAGAGCCTTAATCGATGAAGGTCTTAGAGGTGAGACCTCAAACCCATCAATTTTAGAAAAAGCCATAGCGGGCAGCTCCGACTATGACGAAGATATCAAAGCACTAGTTGAAGAAAATAAATCAGTCGATGAGATATATGAAGCTCTAGCGTTAAAAGATATCGCAATGGCAGCGGATGATTTCAGGCCTTTATATGATGAATCAAACGCTGGCGATGGCTTTATCAGCCTAGAGGTCAGTCCAACATTAGCTAATAAGACAAAACAAACCATTCGAGACGCAAAGAGATATTTCGTTGCGCTTAACAAACCGAATGTGATGATTAAAATTCCCGCCACAAAAGCTGGAATTCCTGCTATCACAGAGGTAATAGCTTCTGGTATCAATGTGAACGTAACTCTTATGTTTAGTCTTGAGCAATACAAAGCTGTGGCAGAGGCATATATAAAAGGACTTGAGATACTTGCAGAAAACGGACCTTCAGTATTTAAAGGACACACGGTAGACAGGATTGCCTCAGTTGCATCATTTTTTGTAAGCCGAGTTGACTCTGCTGTTGATGCAGAGCTAGAAAAAAAAGGAAACAAAGCTCTTCAGGGTAAAATTGCAATAGCAAACTCTAAAGTAACATACGAAGAATACAGAAAAGTGTTTAGCGGTCCAAGATGGAATAAACTTAAAAAATTGGGCGCTAGACCACAAAGAGTTCTATGGGCGAGCACGAGCACTAAAAACCCGGCTTATCCTGACACATTATATGTGGACGAACTCATAGGCCCTAATACTGTAAACACAGTTCCTCCTGCAACATATAAGAATTTCAAGGATCACGGCACACCTAAAATCACTTTGACTAAGGGTGTTAAGCAAGCGCACGCTGATCTTGCTAAACTCAAAAGAACAGGAATCAAGCTTGATGATATTACTGATTTTCTGCTTAAAGACGGTGTTAAAAAATTTGCTGCTTCCTTTGAAACATTGATGCAAAGTATTGCTGACAAAAGGGAGCAGATTATTCAGGGAAAAAAGTCGTATACGGCTAGTTTGGGGAAACACCAGGCAGCCGTGGATAAAGCACTTGAGAACATACGCGATAACAACATAATTGAGAAAATCTGGAATTTTGACTATCTAGTTTGGGAAAAGAAACCTACTGAAATAAGTAACCGCCTTGGCTGGCTTCATATACCTGAGGTAATGGCAGACGCTATAACAGGCATTAACGTGGTGGTTAAGCAAGTCAGAAAAGAGGGCTACACTGACCTTTTACTCCTTGGCATGGGCGGCTCAAGCCTTGCGGTTGAGGTAATAAGAGAAACCTACGGATCTAGAAAGGGTTACTTAAATGTCCATGTCCTGGACAGCACCGATCCTGGAATGATATTAGACTATAGAAGAAATCTTAATATGAAGAAAACTCTATTTGTAGTATCTACCAAATCAGGCGGAACTGCAGAGACTCTTTCTTACATGAAGTATTTCTATAACGAAGTGCTTGATGAAGTAGGGAAAAAAGAAGTTGGAAAACACTTTGTCGCAATTACTGATCCCGGAAGCAACCTTGAGAATATAGCTCAGGATCTTAAATTTAGAACAACATTTTTAAATGATCCAAATATTGGCGGCCGTTACTCAGCTCTATCATTTGTCGGAATACCGCCGGCAGCGTTTCAGGGAGTAGATGTTCCGCTTCTACTCGAGCGCGCTATAAAAATGCTGCACAACAACGAGAGCTGTAACTGCGCTGTTGAAGGTGATCACTCAGGAGCTTGGCTCGGCGCAATCATGGGAGAGCTTACTTTAGCGGGACACGATAAAGTAACGTTAATTGCTTCTCCACCTATTGAGAGTTTTGGCGCTTGGGCTGAGCAGCTTATAGCTGAGAGTACTGGAAAAATCGGCAAAGGAATTTTGCCGGTTGACCGTGAGCCTATTGGACCCCCTAATAATTATGCCAACGACAGACTTTTCGTTTATCTTCGCCTTGCAGGTGACACAACATATGATAGAAAAGTTAAGGTTTTAGAAGACCATGGTCATCCAGTTGTCAGGATAAATTTACAAGATATCTACGATATTGGAGGCGAGTTTTTCCGCTGGGAATTTGCAATAGCAATTGCTGGAATGATTATTGGAATCCATCCATTTAATCAGCCTAATGTTGAGGCAGCTAAAGTGCTCGCAAGAAAAATGATTGCCCAATATCAAGAAAAAGGGAAACTCCCATATGTAAGACCTACTTTAACAGAAAAAGGTATCACTGTTTACTCAAGCTTTAAAGCAAAAAGCGTAGAGGATTCGCTTAAGAAGTTCCTTAAACTTGCCAAAAAAGGTAGAAACGGCGGAAAGGGAAGGAGCTATGTAACCCTTCAAGCCTACGTTAAGCCAGATGATGCTACATACGAAGCGATGCAGAAATTCCGCAAAAAAGTGCAGGCTAAGTACCAGCTTGCAA
>JBCCIH010000159.1 GCA_039028315.1 Thermodesulfobacteriota bacterium
AATAACTAAGGGGCCTAAATATAGGCCCCTTCTTACTTATTTATCTTAAGCAGATGCTTTATTCCTTCTAGCCACAAAAGCACCTAATGCAACTAAAGCCAGCACTGCGGCTAAAGATAACAATCCCCATTGTGAGATAGCAGGAATGTTCCTTGTGTCTGGCCTGCATTGACCTGTGCTCTCATTACATGACTCACCTGGTAGGAAATTCTCAGAACTACATGTTAAATTGCCTGGACTAAAAATGTTTCCACATTGATTAGGTTCTACCTGACAGCAGCCTAATAGAACCGGCGGCATTGTAGTACCTGCTAATCCGTTATCAGGCTGTGCTAGAAAGACAAAACCGAGAATCACAATTGAAATCACTACAGTTGTAATACTTTTCATACCATTCCCTCCAATAATATAATATAGATACATCTATATTTTGAAATCTAACACATTTCAGCTATTTATGTAATTTGTTTGACCCGCCAGCATATCAGATCTCATCGGCTTGATTGATTTTAATACACATTTTTAATCACTTATGATATAATTCACCAAAATTCAATCGAAAATGGAGGATGAGTGATGAAAACTTTATCGATTTTAGCAATTACGGCTCTCGTAGCTGGCATGTTCTTTATTTCTATGCCAGTAGAAGGACAAGCTATTAATACATGTTGCCAAGTATCAGAATCGGCATGCTTTGACAATGATGGCGGCGGTCCACTGCCGACAGTATGCTCAGGAGAACTTTTTCCAAACAGTATTTGCAGTGATGAAACTGAGCAATGTGTGTCAGTTGCTCGTAACGTACCGGCCTTGTCCGCAATTGGTTCAATAGTTATTGCAGGACTATTGGCAATTGTAGCCATAGTTATTCTTCATAGAAGAAGAAAAGCCACAATCTAATATCAAAATATTTAAAATTATCATAGGGGGAGCAACTGCTCCCCTTTTTCCTAAAATTATTTAAACCTACTATATGGTCTCCAAGATTCAAACAGTTGTATGAAAAGCATTTTGTTTTTACCATTTTTTATTTTATAATCGATACGTATAGCGTTTAGAGGATTTTTTTGGCGGTAAAGAATCCACTATCGAAAAGTTCCCTCATCACCTAGAAAACAACTTTTCATGTGTTGGTTCCGTCAAGAATCAAAGGTATAAAAGTGAATCTGATTTACAGAGCATAGGGAGAATCAACTATGAGCAGGCTAATTGGAATATTAATACTATTATCATGTTTTGCTGTATCATGCCCGGATAAAGGACCTATAGTACCCACTGATCATCCGGGGGGAGATCACGGGCCTAGTGCGTTTTGCATAGAGTTTGAGCAGGCCGAAAATGATGCTGCAGTAAATGGTGCAAATGCAGCGCTTATTTATAGAGAGCTAGGCGTAACTTTCCCTTCTAATCCACAAATAATTAATAATGGTGCTCTTTGCGGTGGAGCAGGTGTAGTCCCTGGTCCTATTAATAACCAGTGCTTATTCCAAGGAGATCCTGATTCGGCGCGCCCTGAACGAAGCTGTGGACCTCTTGAAATACTTTTTGATCCAGGTCTTGAAGTTGGAAGAGTGGAATTTGATGCAAGAAATGTAGGGTTTATTTCCATACCTGTAGAGATAGTGGCTAGGGCTTATGATGATTCTGGTAGAGTTGATGCAACTGGTGAATTAATACCTGTTGACGAAGTCAGTATAGTAACCAGGAGCAGTTTAGGAGACCTTCAGCCATTTGAGCATATAACTCTTGTATCTGATCCCGGTGAGCTTCCCATAGTAAGAGTCGTGGTAGACTACACAACCTGCCCTCCACATGTGGTAATAAATGACCTATGCATTGAGCCAAAGGAGCGTACGATTCCTACTTTTGGTCAAACAGACTCTGGCGCTGACAGGCTAGTCTATTATTTTGATAACTATAATGATGCTAGAGAAAGCTCTATACAGCTTGCCAACCTATCAAATGAAGAGGTTGATGTACATGTACAAATATGGACTGTAAATTCAACCGTACTTGAGTGTGAGGAAATTAATTTCGATGATACCTATACCCCTAACGACGTTCATACCTATGATACTTTGAACCTCGTCTCAAACACTGGAACCATATCTTTTACAGGCAATCCTCTGGCTGGGAAATATGGCTTTATAGTAATTTCAAAATCTGATGGACCCGACAATTCTTTAGTTGGATCTATGAGAATTCGTGATTTAAACGGCTTTGAATATATTACAAATGCAGTTGCTCCTGAATCATTGACATCATCTTCAAACAAATACGGTGCTGTTAATTTTAATAATATCAACGGAAATCAATTCTCAGAACTAATAGGTTTCACATATACGGTGATTGCAGAAGACACGGTACATGCATCCTCGGGTGTTACTACTATTTTTGGTAATCCCTTTGATCAAGTACTTATTTTTGATGAGAATGAGGCTGATGTATCTTGCCCTCCGCTACGATTCTCATGCAGCCTGGGTAATGCAACGGTAGGGATAGATAATTCTCTGCCTAACCCAAAAGATCCTGACAACAGAGTTTGCAACACAATGAGTATAAGGCCAGGAAATAGTGCTGGCTGGCTGAAGCTACCATTTACAGAGACCAGATGCACTGATCCTAGTGTTACTGACGCAGAAGGAAACTGTGTGCATGAGACCTACTTTGTAGGGTTCATGGGTTTATCTGGCAGCACCGAAATAGCACCTACGCTCAACTATGGCACATTTGATTCCTGGTGGGGAGGTGAAACATCAGATGAAGAATAATAATATGCGAGAGATGAAGTACTGTAATAATTCAAGGGAGGGTATTTTTATGAAACATACATTCCGAGTTTTGCTATTAGTGAGTTTATGCATTCTAACAATATCAGGATTTTCTACAAAAGTTCATGCTCAGGTTGGATTGAATAATCTCGTCTGCCCTCATGTTCCATACTCAGAGGGAATGCTTAACCTTGAAATTACTCCCGGTGGAATAGTACCAGCAACATTTTCAGCTGGGATGATTGGAGTATTCAATGACGTTGGAAATGCTGGCGGCGGTTTAGATTGGATGACCACCCAAGGAGCATCAGCTTCCGGCGCTACGTTGGCACCTACAAATGAACTAGGTACTCAGTTAATCACATGGTGGACCCAAATGGATAACAGAACTACCAAAATTCAGGTTACGAATCATGGCGACGGTACCGGGCCACATACTACAGAAGGTCTTGAAGTACACATTCGTCTTTATTCAAGTGATTGTAATGAAATAAGAGATTTTTGTGATATTTATACTCCATCGGATACCCATATATATGACCTGTCAAACTTAGTTACAAATACAGGAATTGATATAGGTGAAGTCAATCTCGCAGACAAAGAAGGTTTGCTAATTATAACACCTGTAGATGACTGTCATACAGCCTCTCGTGAGGAACAAGCTATTGATCATAATTTCCTGTCAGGAAATGTTTATATTTCCGACACCATCAGAACTGTAAGCGGCACTCCCCACGGTTATGCCTATGGAGCAAACATGTATGCCAGACGAGCTATTTGTAATGCACCTAGTTGTACTGGAATACTTGATGGATCAGAAAACGCAAGATTAGACACTGTGCTGCCAGATAGTATGTATGGTCTGTTTAACACTAACACATCAGCATCCGGCTCTGATGTAGTATTGTTGAGCTTCATGGATGACTACGGACCTCCATACTTTCCATTGCCGGGATTTAGAAGCTACTCAGCTTTAATATTTGATAATAATGAAATAGTGCAGACATGCGGAGATGTAACAGCCTGCTTCTTGAGGCTAGGCATAAATAGCAGCTTTCCCGCCAGGCAGGATTTTACAGCACCTTAAGTAAAGATAGTCAAATAAATTCTAAATCACATTATAGAGATGTTCAGCACATATTGTTAACCAATAAGTGAAATTTGTAATTAGTTCTTAAAATGTTATTTTTGTAGTTGCAAAATACAATTTTAGGAACTTAATATGCATAGAGTAATTAATCTGACTGCCATATTTTTCATTCTAACATTTATTGTCTGTTTTTCTTCAGATATGACCCATTCTTCGGAAGACAAGATCATGGACAGCATAATGAGTGAATTACCTGGGTTTGAAGAGCTAAAAAAATATCATCCAGATGTATATCAGGAGATATTGGTACAAATACAAGAGTATGCTAAAAGCGGTGACGAAGATACAATTAAGTCGATCGTGCAAGCGCAGGTCATGGCCATGTTTGCCAAAGACGTTCTCAAGGCTCCGCCTGAGGCGATAGTTGAATATTTAAATTCTACCAACAAACTAATTGATTATGCGAGTGAAAGAGATCCTAAGTGCTGTGATAGCTTTCTTAGAGGGGACACAAGGTGCTTTGAGCAAATCCTTAGTTTCGCAGAAATGAAAGAATATCTAACGATGATGGGAAATGTTATCAGACTGGCACATACAAAAACTTCTACTCAAAAGTTAGATGAAGAAAAGGCAACAGCTGACATCGTGAAAATCTCCACTAGTGACGAGCTTCCTGTAGGGGATAACTGTAAGTTATCGATATATATTTTCGAAAGCTTCGCAGAGTTGCCACCCGATAGAATGTCCAACGCATTTAAGTACATGATACAGTCTGTAGCACCGCAGTAGTAAGTTTAGATTGTGAGAATGAATATTTTGTTACTTGCTGCAGTATTTCTTTAAATATTCAGGAGCTAATATATAACCCTTATCTGAGGCTGTTTTCATATCCCTACAACCCGCCTCTATCTGACCTAATTTAAACTCAGCGATCGCTCTTCCGACATAGGAAGGAATGTTTTCCGGATTAAGCTCAATGCTCTTATTATAGTCAGCTATTGAGCCTTCGTATTCACCCAATGCACGTTTAGCATATGCCCTATATTCGTAGGAAAAAGGTGAGTTAGGATTGTGTTCTATATATATATTTAAATCATCCAGAGCTGAGCGGAAATCAAGAAGCTTAATCTCGCATATTGCCCTAGCATAATAGGCAACATACATATTCGGATCAAGTTCTAAAACTTTGCTGTAATTATAGACCGCTTTTTTGTACTCAGATAACTCTTGATAGAAAAATGCTAGATTGTAATAAGCAGGCACATAATCGGGACTAAGCTCAATTGCTTTTTTGTAGTCAGATATTGCGCCTTGATTATCGCCATTTAGAGACTTTTGCTGTGCAGAGGAAACATAGTCTTGCGCCGATTTTGCTAATGCCACTCCTTGCATAACTGCAGTGATAGCAAGTAGAAGAAATAATCTCTTAAATGGAATCATAGATTACTACTTATTACAGTGTTCAGCTTTGAGCTGCGCTGCCCCTGTGAACCCCATTGAGCCTGCTTTATCTATATCCTTACAGCCGGACTCTACCTGGCCTAGGGAAATTTTTGCTATCCCTCTTCCTGCATAGGCCGCAACATCATTTGGATTGAGTCCAATAGCCTTGTTGAAATCCGCAAGCGCTCCCTCATTATCACCTATTGCACCCTTTGCATTGGCCCTGAAAATAAACAGCATAGGATCATTCGGGTTGAGTTTAATAGCTTGGTTATAGTCCAATATAGCGCCGTCACCATCTCTTATAGCGAGTTTTGCGTTACCTCTGAAGGTATAGTAGATCGCGTTATTAGGATCAAGCTCTATTGCTTTGTTGAAATCCTGTATAGCTCCTTGATAGTCTTTTAGTATGCCCTTTGGAAAACCCCTGCCGGCATATAGGGTGGCATCATTAGGGTCTATCTCGATTGCTTTAGTAAAATCTAGAATTGAACCCTGA
>JBCCIH010000160.1 GCA_039028315.1 Thermodesulfobacteriota bacterium
GCAGAGCCCTGACCTGCCCAAAGAGACATATAGCTTGAATCACCTTTTTGTTTTGAGGCATCTCTAATCTTTCGGGTAAGTCTGTTTTGAATGGGATATGGAGGAACATCGTTTTCTAGATCTTTCATTTTATCAATAAAAAGGTTCTTTATACCCCTTGCATATTTACCGGTAAATGACCTAGTCAGAACTGTGCTTGTATCTTTAGTGTTCTTTAGCTCCTCAAGCCATGGCTGTGAAACTCCTGCTTCTTTAGTACTAAGAAACGCTGTTCCAATCTGAACCGCAGAGGCCCCCAATGCTAAACATGCAGCAATACCCCTTCCGTCCATAACACCGCCTGATGCTATTACCGGGATGTTTACTTTATCTACTATCTGCGGTATTAAGGCCAACCCGCCAATCATTGGAAGGCCAGATGTTGATTCAAACGTGCCCCTGTGCCCACCGGCTTCACTCCCCTGTGCAACTAGTGCGGTGCAACCAGCTTTTTCAAGAAGCACTGCCTCTTCAACACAGGTAGCAGTTCCTATTATTTTTATGCCCCGGTCTAAAAGAGTTTTGAAATATTTTTGCTCTGGTACTCCGAATGTAAAACTAAAAACGCTAACATTATTATGTATTAGCACATCTAGCTGATCTTCAAAAGTAAACGCTGAAGCGCTGGGGGGTATAGTATTATGAACTCCAAGTTCCTTTGAAAATTCATCTAGTTTTTCAAGCACTTTCTTATTAACTTTAGTAGCATGTTCTTGTTCTGGTGTAAAAAGATTGATACAAAACGGTTTGTTAGTAAGCTCTTTTACTTTCTCAATATCAGAATTTATTTGTTCAGGTGACAGATATGCGGCCCCAAAAGACCCAAGCGCACCAGCATTTGAAACTGCAGCAACTAATTCATATGTAGTTGGTCCACCAGCCATTGGGGCTTGAATGATAGGGTGTTCTATGCCTAGTAGCTTAATAAAATCTTTAGTATGTGATGGCCAGAATTCATTGTTCATAACATCGCTCATATGACCAAGAATAATATAGTTTATCTAGCATGCAACTATATTGATTATAAAATGACAACATATTTTAATTGACCCCTTGGTTTAAAACTCTAAAACCTGTTATAATCATTCTCGCTGTTAGGTGGAAACTGCTAGATCCTGGGGGAATTAACAAATAAAGAGAATGTCTATGAAAAATAAATTCTTAAGTGCGCTTTTGATATTAACTATTTTTGCCTATTCCTGCGGGGGTGAAGGGCAACAACAACTACCAACTCCAAAAGTTAAGGTATATGTAACTACTACTACAGATGTGCCAATATTCAGACAGTTTGTAGGAGAAACACTAGGGAATACAAATGTAGATATTGCAGCAAGAGTTGCGGGATTTTTGGAGACCAGGGAATTTGAAGAAGGATCTTTTGTAAAAAAGGGCCAGCTGCTTTATACAATTGAAAGCCAGCCGTTTGAAGAGAAAGTTGCGACTGCGCAAAGTGAGCTTGCAGCTTCCAGAGTGACCTTAGCCAATGCAGAAAGTGACTTAAGCAGAATAAAGCCATTGGCTGCAGAAAACGCTATTAGTCAAATTGACCTAGACGCTGCGCAAGCCAGATATGAGGCATCTATCGAAGCTGTAAAAGCTTCTGAGGCAAGTCTTAGAGCTGCAAATCTTGAGCTAAGTTATACCAAAGTGTACGCACCCATAGATGGTATTATCGGAAAAACAAATGCAAATGAGGGTGACTATGTTGGAGCTAGTGCCAACACGGTTGTACTCACCACCATTTCCTACATTGACACAATGGCCGTTCAGTTTTATCTAACTCAAACTGAATATCTCGAATCCGCTCGAAGAATCATAGCAGCAGAGAGAAAACTGCAGGACGAGCAAAAAAGAAGCCAGAAAGTAGATGATGATTTACTATTAATTCTTTCCGATGGGTCTGTCTACAAGTATGAAGGCAGGTTTGATTTCATAGATAGAAACTTTGACTCTGAAACAGGTTCAATACTTGTACAAACTCTTTTTCCAAACCCAGACCAGCTTCTTCGTCCCGGGCTGTTTGCCAGAGTTAGGGCTGAAGTAGATGAAGTAAAAGATGGGATCTTGGTTCCACAAAGAAGTGTGATAGAGCTTCAAGGAAAATTCAGCGTACTAGTGGTAACTGAAGATAATAAAGTTGAAAGCAGACCCGTGCAGGTAGGACCTACTATTAAAGAATTCTGGTTAATCAGAGAGGGTCTTAAACCAGGTGAGAAGGTTATATACGAAGGGCTTCAGATTGTAAGAGAAGGGCAAGTAGTAATCCCAGAAGTTGTAGAAATAAAAATTCCTGATTTAACGAGCATATAAAGCATATGGGTAATTTTTTTGTTAACAGACCTATTGTAGCAATGGTAATTGCCATTGTAATGGTAATTGTAGGATTTGTGTTCATGGGCGGTCTGCCAATTGAGCAATATCCCGACATAACTCCCCCGATTGTAGAAGTTAGAGCCAGCTACACTGGTGCAAATGCTATTAGCGTTGAAGAATCAGTTGCAACACCACTTGAGCAAGAAATAAACGGTGTTGACAATATGATTTACATGAAATCCACCAATGCTAACGATGGAACTATGGCAATACAGGTTTCATTTGAAGTAGGTACGGATCCTGATCTAAACACAGTTTTTACACAAAACAGGGTGGCTGCAGCAACAGCTAGACTTCCAGAGGAAGTTACCAGACTTGGTGTAACTACTGAAAAATCACTCCCAAATATTCTGATGCTCATTACATTGACATCGGAAGACGGAAGATTTGATCAAAACTTTTTAGGTAACTATGCACTAATAAATATACAAGACACTCTAGCCCGTATTAAAGGAATTGGACGTGTACAAGTTTTGGGTGCGAGTGATTACTCGATGAGGGTATGGATCAAGCCTGACCGTATTGCGCAGATGGGTATCACAGTTCCAGAAATTGTAGATGCAATAAGGCAGCAGAGCATAATCGTACCTGGCGGCCAGTTTGGCGCGGAACCAGCTCCTCCCGGAACCGATTTCACTTATACTGTAAGGCTACCCGAGAGGCTCAATTCGCCAGAGGAATTTGGCGAAGTTGTTGTGAGAACCGGAGAAGGCGGATCACAAGTTAAGATTAAGGATATAGCACGGGTTGAGCTAGGAGTCGAAACATATAATGCATTTACTAGGCTTGACGGACAAGAATGTACTATTATAGCTTTGTATCAAGCCCCGGGGTCAAATGCTACAGAGCTTGCAAGCATCGTAAAAACCACCATTGAAGAGATTTCTCAATCGTTCCCTGAGAGTATGCGCTATGATATCTCACTCGATACAACACTAGCTATAACAGCAGGTATTAAAGAAATTGTAGTAACACTTTTCGTAGCCTTAGCACTAGTAATCTTAGTTGTATTTATATTTATACAAGATTGGCGAGCGGCACTCATTCCCACAATTGCAATACCCGTATCACTCGTAGCCGCATTTATGATATTCCCACTAATTGGTTTTACAATTAACGTTCTTTCACTACTAGGACTGGTGCTTGCAATTGGTATTGTGGTGGATGACGCAATTGTAGTTGTGGAAGCAGTACAGGTAAACATTGAAAATGGCATGTCGCCCAAGCAAGCAACCATTCAAGCCATGAGCGAGGTTACAGCTCCTGTAATCGCCACAACATTGGTGCTGGTTGCGGTGTTTATACCAGTTGCTGTTATGTCAGGTATTACTGGAAGGCTTTATCAGCAATTTGCTATCACAGTTGCGGTTTCTGTTGTCTTTTCTTCCATTAATGCTCTTACACTTAGCCCTGCTTTATGTTCTCTTCTCCTAAGAAAGAGGGAACCCTCAAAAGGGTTACTCGGACGTTTCTTTGACAAATTTAATGATGGTTTTGACAAGCTGACTAATCAGTATGTAAGTCTGACGAAATTTGCAACTAACAATATCAAACGAGGGCTTTTGTTTGTTGGAATTATAGTTATAGGTTTAGTTTTCCTAACTAGAATTCTTCCTGGTGGGTTTATGCCTGAGGAAGATATGGGGTATCTATTTGTAAACATACAACTACCAGACGCTGCATCACTCCAAAGATCAGATGTTGTTACCAAGAAAGTTGAAAAAATAATTGGTCAGTTTGATCAAGTTGAATATATAACATCCGCTGCGGGATTTAGTCTTCTTTCAGGCAGCTTCTCCTCAAACTCTTCATTTATATTTGTCTCGCTTAAAGACTGGGGGGAGAGAAACGAAACAGCAAATGAAGTAGTGGATTTACTCAATATAGCTTTTCGAACGCAATTAAATGAAGCCCAAGTTTTCGCCTTCGGCCCTCCGGCTATTCCTGGGCTAGGTAGTGGTTCAGGTTTTACTATGATGCTACAGGATAGGACTGGAAATACTCCTGAATACCTCGCCCAGCAATCGGCAAACTTTATTCAGGCTGCGATGAAGAGAGAAGAAATCGGCTCCATATTCACTACTTTTAGAGCTAATGTCCCCCAGAGATTTATGGACATCGACACTGACAAGGTTCTAAAAGCTGGGATACCACTAGAGAATATTTATAGCACCGTAGGTGCGTTTCTTGGCGGCACATATATAAATGACTTTACGAGATTTGGAAGATTGTATAGAGCCTTTATCCAAGCCGAACCTGAATATAGACAGAGTGAGAATCAAATCAATTTTTATTATATAAAGAACTCAAGCGGAGACAGTGTACCACTTGCAGGATTTGTAGACATCAGAGATATATCAGGACCTGATTTCACTAACCGCTTTAACTTATATAGATCCGTGGAACTAACAGGGGGTCCGGCACCTGGATATACCTCGGCTCAGGCCTTAACAGCTCTTAAGGAAGTTGCTGCGCAAGCGCTTCCAGCCAACATGGGCTATGAGTGGAGCAACATGTCATATCAGGAACAGGCTGCATCGGGGTCGGCTGGAGTAGTCTTCTTGTTCGCTTTGGTGTTTGTGTTCCTAATTCTCTCAGCACAATATGAGAGCTGGTCACTACCTTGGAGTATTTTGCTCGGAACACCATTTGCAATCTTTGGCGCATTTTTAGGATTAGTTATAGCCAGGATTTTCAGCGAGAGCTATGAACTTAATATATTTGCTCAAATAGCTCTGGTGATGCTGATTGCTATGGCAGCTAAAAATGCGATTCTTATTGTGGAATTTGCAAAGCTCGAGTTTGATAAAGGGCTTTCACTTTTTGATTCAGCAATAAAAGCAGCACAACTTAGGTTCAGGCCTATATTAATGACAGCTTTCTCATTTATTCTTGGTGTGCTTCCACTGGTGGTAGCTTCCGGAGCAGGAGCTGAAGCCAGAGTTGTGATGGGCGTAGCTCTACTAGGAGGCATGGCTATTGCCACAGCGCTGGGTGTGTTCTTTTATCCTATGTTCTTTGTGTTGATCGGCAAGATCGGCAAATATGAAGAAAAACGTGATATGCAGGCTAATTTAGAGAAATAAAATGAAGTTAATAACAAATTCTAGAAATATTATTTCCGCGCTGATTATTTCAGCCGTTATTTTAAGCGGCTGTATGGTTGGACCCAATTTTGAAGAACCAGGGTTTGAGGATTTGCCCGATCAGTTCAGATTCGCGGGGCAATATGACGGGCAGGAAGTAAATCTGATTTGGTGGGAACTCTTCAATGATCCAGTACTAGTATCGCTCGTGAACACAGCTCTAGAGCAGAACAAAGACCTTCTAATTGCCATTAGCCGAATAGAAGAGGC
>JBCCIH010000161.1 GCA_039028315.1 Thermodesulfobacteriota bacterium
AAAGAGCTTGGCGTGAGCGTTAGGTATCTTCATTCTGACATAGATACGCTTGAGAGAATTGGAATCATAAGGGACCTTAGGCTCGGCAAATTTGATGTGCTTGTCGGGATCAACCTTTTGCGTGAGGGATTAGATATACCAGAGGTGTCTCTGGTCGCAATTTTAGATGCCGATAAAGAGGGGTATCTTAGATCAGAGACCTCGCTTATTCAGATATTCGGAAGAGCGGCTAGAAACGTTGACGGCAAGGTAATACTTTATGCCGACCGCATTACGGGCTCTATGCAAAAAGCCATATCGGAGACCGATAGAAGAAGAAAAATTCAAAAGGCCTATAATAAAGAACATGGCATCACCCCTGTCAGCATTAAAAAATCCGTCACGGACATACTTTCCACAATATATGAATCTGACTACTACACCGTGCCGCTTGAGGAAGAGGAAAAAGATATTGATATTGCTCCGGACAAAATTGCCCAGACAATTAATACGCTAAACAAAGAGATGAAAGAGGCCGCTAAAAATTTAGAATACGAAACTGCCGCCAAAAAAAGAGACCGGATTAAAAAACTAAGAGAACTTGAGGTTCAGTATTTAGGAAATGAGGACAAGGGCTCGCAAATTAAATAATTACCTCTAAGTAGATAGATGCTTTTTTAGATCTTCTGCGAGTTTCTTATTAAAGCCTGAAAGAGACTCTATCTCTGAAACCGCGGCTTCTCTTATTTTCGATATTGAGCCAAAGTGTTTAATCAAAACCTTTTTACGCTTAGTGCCTATTCCCGGTATAGAGTCCAGCTCTGAAGTGAGCGCTTTTTTCCCGCGTAGGCTTTTATGATAAGTGATCGCAAACCTGTGGGCTTCGTCTCTTATTCTCATTAAGAGAAAAAGAGCTTCTGAATTTTTTGAAAAAATAATGGGATTTTTTCTGCCGTGTATATAAATCTTATCGCTCTCCCCCTCTTTTCTACCCTTAGCGATTGAAGCGAGATCAACTTTGTCTAAATATGAGAGCTCCTGAAGAACGTTCTGCGCTATGTTGAGTTGGCCCTTTCCGCCGTCTATTAAAATGAGATCGGGCACTTCCCAGCCTTGCTGATCGGCCCTTGCCAGCCTTCTACTAAGAACCTCGTGCATGCTGGCATAGTCGTTTGGCCCTTTTACATTTTTTATTTTATAACGCTTATAACCGTCTTTAGCAGGCTGGCCGTTTTCAAATTTTACCAAGGAAGCTACCGTAGTAGAGCCCTGTATGTTAGAGATATCAAAACACTCTATTGAAGCGGGTAGTGTTTTGAGATGTAGTGAGGATTTTATTCTCTCTAAAATGTCGACCCCTTTTAATTCATCAGAGTATTTTCTCTGAAAGCTCTCTAGCGAGTTTCTATTTGCAAGCTCTACTTCTTTTAACTTATCGCCTCTTTGCGGGGAGTAAAGACGAACTTTGTAACCCTGTTTTTCTGAGAGCCATGATGCAATATCTGAAGACCTGTTAATACTAAGCGGAACAGTAATCTCTTTTGGAACAAACCTGTTTCCGCCGTAGAACTGAGATAAAAATTCTTCTAATATCTCTTCGTCCTCCACAAGAGCATTATTAAATGAGTACGAAGATCTGTCTACCAAGCTCCCGCCTCTGAAAAACAAAACGGAAAACTCGGCCCTCTGCCCTTCCCTATAAAAGCCAACGACATCTTTATCTTTGGTGCTCGGAGTGACAAACATCTGGGCATCCATATTTTTCTCTAAAAGCCTGATCTGATCCCTGAAGCTAGCTGCGTCCTCGTACCTTGTTTCATCAGACGCTTTTTCCATACTGTCCTTTAGAAGTTTGATGATCTGTTTTTTCTCTCCTCTTAAAAACATACGCACCTGATCCACCACTTCCCCGTAGCCTTCTTCTCCTGACTTTCCAGCACATGGGCCCAAACATAATCCCATGTAGTAGTTAAGACAGGGCCTTGAAGCATGGCGCCTGAATTTTTCATCTGTACAATCTCTTAGAGGAAAAATTTTATGGATCAACCTCTTTGCTTTTTTAAGAGCATCGGCCGAGGCAAACGGGCCGTAATATATGGCTCCGTCTTTTAATACTCTTCTCGTAAGCGATAGTCTTGGGAAATTTTCTTTTGGGTCTAGTCTAAGCGAGAGATAATTTTTGTCGTCTCTCAGCCTTATGTTGTAGCGAGGCTTTTTTTGTTTTATTAGAGAATTTTCTAAAACTAGCGCCTCTCTCTCATTTCTAGATACAAAGTAGTCTATGTCGGCGGCTTCTCTCATTAAATACTGAATCTGTGGGCGCTGCGCTATATCTGTTTCGTTTAAGTATGAGAGTAATCTGCTTCTAAGGTTTTTGGCTTTCCCTATATATATAGTCCGACCCTTTTTGTCCTTTAACAGATATACTCCAGTGGACTGCGGGATTGATTTAACCTTTTCTTTATCGAGGATCATTTATATAAATTAAAGGATATTTATCCTCAGGCAACTATATGGACAGGGTTTAAGATTGTTGTTCTACCGTGCTTTTCAAATTTTCTAATCCTTTCTCGAACATTTGCCCCACCATAGAATCCATCATCAAAACAAAATATCCTCCTATGACAGGAGCGTCCATATCTCCCGTCATTGTCCATGTGACATTTGTTTCTCCATCCTCCAAAGGGTCGTAGGTGATTGCACTTTTTGATACATATGCTCCTCCATCAAAAACAAGATCATACTCCACTCCTTTTGTTTGAGAGTCCTTTATAAAAGTTAACGCGCCATCACCGCTATCACCTGTCCATGACTGGCTTGCGCCTATCCCGCTTGTTTTCTCTCCGGGGGTTATCACTATTGATGGGTCAGCTTGCCTCCAAGGCTCCCACTTGTTCCAATTGCTCAAATTTCCTACATATTTATGTATCTCAGCCGGTGCTGCATCTATGGTTATCGATCTTTCTATATTATAATTTGTTGGTAGAAATAGCCCTATCACTACAACCACTACTATAAGCACTATTAATACCGAAAATATCGTTTTTAATAATTTCATGATAACCCCCCTGCCCTATTGTAATATTTAATCCTTATTGTTCTTCCATATCTGTTTTAAATGGGTTAGATATGTATCAGTAATATCATTACCTATATCATTTATGATAGTTCTAAATTCTGTTAGGTGTTTGTTTCTTTTATTTTCTTTCAAAATTCCCAATATAAATGCTGCTTCTATAGTTTGTATTTTTATATCTTGTATATTTTGATAAAATTTCTCTGCTTTTTGGTCCCATTTCTTACCTGTGTACTTATTATAAAGTTCTTGTATGTTTTTCTTATTATTTACCGTTGTATCTACCATACTATTTACCGCACTATTTACTTTACTAACTATCGCACTATTGCTGGATATTACTTTTTTTGTAGTTATGTCTATTTCCAATTTGTCTTTTTTTCTATTTTCTAGGATTTCATCTGGCATGTGGACTATCATTTTCCTACCATATATACCTAAAGATGGTTCTATGATACTTATGCTTAATTTTTCTTCCAGATTGTGTATGGTGTTCCTTACAGTTTTGTCCGAAAGACCTGTTTTTTCCTTGAGCTGTTTTAAACCAAAGCGAAGTTCTTGGGTTTTTTTGCTCTCACATTCATCCCTCATAGCCCAGTAAACTTTTTTCTCTGAATTAGTGTGCGAATCATCTAAAATTTGACGCTTATTTTGTCTATTTTGAGACTTTGAAGGGGAGGGCTTTTTTTCTTTATTTGGTACATCAGTAGGTACCGCAGTATCTACCACTGTCTCTATCGGTATATTTACCGCAGTATCTTTTGCTATATCTACCGAAGTAGCAACATTCTCTGAAGAGGCTCTAAGATCGTCTTTATCTACACTGGTAATTACCGCGGTATTTTTATTGTCTTCTGTGATACTACGGTCCTTCTTAAAGTCGTCAAAGTATTTAGTCGCTACTTTATGCGCATTTACAGGGCTAGAGCGCTTCTGCATAGATTCGAGCATACTGGACAAACGCCCTTTATTTGAAGGCTTTTTAGCCTTCTTAGGACGCTTCGCTGATATATTTTCTTCCTTCTTTTTGCTCATTCTTATAAACCTTTATCACAGCTCTTGCTAGCTTTCTATAATCCTTTGCGCCAGCGCTTTCAGAATCATATTCAAGTATGTGTTTACCGTATCCACTGGCCTCTCTAAGTTTAACATTATTATGTATGGGAGAGAAAGTATTTGGTTTAAATTTTTGATTAATTGCTCTTAAAACAGTCTTACTAATTGTTGTTAATTTATCATGCATCGTAGGAAGACCGTAAGGCACGATAGGAAAATCTTCTCTAGACGAAAAAATTTCAAATAAAGTTTCGTCGATCATGTTTACAGCATCTAGAGCCATCGGTTGGGTCTGAATAACAATTATCACATCATCAGCTGCAAAAAACGCGTTTATAGACAAAGTCGCAAGGGAAGGGGGGCAGTCTATCAAAACAAAGTCAAAATCACCCTCTAGCTTGCTTATTGCCTTTCTAAGCCTATGATCTTTTTCTATAAGCACAGACATGCTGAGGTCAGCCCTACTCATAGCTAGGTTTGCGGGAATTAAGTACAGTCCTTGGGTCTCATGTTCAACCACCATATCGTTGATATCTATTTTGTTGGTAGAATCGGTAAGAAGATCGTTAATTGTCTGGTCAAAATCGTTTGGATTAAATCCCAGATGAGAAGTTGCGTTTCCTTGTGGGTCAAGATCTATAATTAAAACCCTAAGCCCTTTCTCGGCCAGGCAAGCGGCCAGGTTAACCGTTGTGGTTGTCTTCCCCACGCCGCCCTTGTGGTTTGCAATGGCAATTACTTTCAACTCAATAAACGCTCCCTGTAAATGTTATATCAATTAAATGGATTTATATCAAGATAAAACTATTCGAAATAAAGATCAAACGGCGGGTGAAAATTGGAGATAAAAATTAACATTTTCTTAACATTGATTTAACACGGTAAAAAACATATAATAGATTTAGCTAGGACATAAAAAAGCCGCCGAAGCTTTAGCGGTCAGCTTAAAACAACGGCGGCAACCGGAAGGTGGAACATTTCTAATGATACCCTTTCTCACTTTTAAATGTCAAGCCTTTTGATGTCCGAGCACAACAAACCGGAATATTGTTAGGAAATTGGTGTGGCTGGAACAAAACAAGACAAAACTAAAATAGTCCAAATATGGGGTGAAATCTTAGATGAGGGTTTCACAAGCGTGCCCAATATACTGCTCAGGTATAGAACAAAAATAGGACTAAAACCAAAACACATAATGCTTATTATCGACATTATGTCCTACAAATGGGACGCTGGGCACCCCTTCCCAAGCTACTCCGCGCTGTCTAAAAGATCGGGAATAGAAGAGAGAAGTGTAAAGCGCATAACACAGGATTTAGAAGAGCTCGGGTTGCTGGTAAAAACACCCAGGTTTGATGAAGAGAGTGGAGCACAAGTTACAACAGTTTTTGATTTTAGGCCTCTTGTAGAAAAGCTAATAGAGGAGATGAATAAAGAAGGAGAAGTGCATTATAAAGCTGTCAATATGGACTCTATATCTAAAAAGTCCTACAAACCAACAAGCAGAAAAGTCAATAAAAATAGGGTTTATAAAGGGGATGACGAAAATGTCACGGGGGAGGGTGACAAAAAGGTCACCCGGGGAGTGACAGAAC
>JBCCIH010000162.1 GCA_039028315.1 Thermodesulfobacteriota bacterium
ACCGGGTTTATGATTCCTATCTGACGGTCTTTTACAAAAAGCCGCATTGGATTAGTTACATAAGCACCAATAGTGGCCGCAGTGTTGTTTTGTTCTATTAGCCACTCTGATAGCTCCTCCATAACCATTCCAACAGGGACACCAACACCAGGAGTCACTACTAGGTCGATTAGTGAGGGCTCAACAGCCAGTCCCTCAATCGCATATTCAAAAAGAGTACTTTGGATAACCGACCCAAGGGCTGAATACCACCTGTTATATCCCCTGGCCCTGTAGAATTGGTATGAAAGCATTCCAAAATATGGATGTGCTATCCAGTTTACAACGAAAGTATCCCCGTCATCCCAAACAGGTTTGGTGGTTATGTTATCCCACCACTTAGAGAACGAAGTGTTAAAGATCTTAAGGCTCTTGTCCCTCACCCAATAAAGCCTCGCTCCCCACTGAACACCATACCAAATACCTGTGTCATACATGTAATATTTAAAGCCGGTAGGCCTTAAATTCACCATAGGTGCTTGCAAATCAGCTTGTGTCTGTATTACAGGATTTTTATCTGAATCATCCGGCTCAATTTGCTCTGTTGCAAAAAGGTCAAGGTGTTCCTCATCGGAAAGGGAACTTGAAATAGGCAAAGCAATTAAAAACAGCAATCCTACAAAAAATACCCACGCAACTCTCACTCTTCATCCTCTCTTTAAGCCTCAAGATAAATCCGCTCCACCCTGATCAGATTCTAACAATTATTAAACTAAATTGGAAGGGTATTTCAAAAATAGATAAATCTTAGCTAGAAAGTTACAAGAAAGTATGTATTTCGGGAGGTTTCAAATATAACTAGAACCGGACCTGAAAATCGCCGAAGAAGCTAAGCTTAGACACGTCGCTATCCGGCCCGGACATAGGAACTTGTATGCCAAAACCTGGGCTAAATTTCCTGCCCAAACGGATACCTGAAGAAACAAAAGTACTGGTCTTGCCTTCAGTGTCAGATGTGAGAAGTGAGTATCCGTCAAATTCCGCGAAAATTACAGGGCTAGCATATACCGGGATATTTGCTCCAACTGATGCGCCGTAATTCACTCTAAATTCAAAATCATTTCCTTCAAGCTTACTCGCATTAAAGACCCAGTCTGTTGATACATTGCCAATCACGTTAAAAATATCTCCCCACATTGCACCTGAGAGATAAGGACTCACTGTCCAGGCAGATTGAAGGTTAATTGGAAAGTTTTTTCTATACATTAGGACAGTCTGCAGTCTATCGATATTGTCTTTAAATGAAGTAGGCAGATATAAGTTAGTGCCTGCACTAAGTGCATAGTTCGAGCCTCTTGTCATTACGTATTTCCCGCCTACTTCTAAGTTTGCAAACTCAAAACCATCACTTACGTTATCATCCCCGACTTGGATTTCATTAACTCCGGACTGGGCTATTTGAATATTTATACCCCAGCGGTTATCAGCTGATGGCACATCAACTCTTACAGAGTAAAAAATAAACTCGCCCCCCAAATTGTTTTTTACATTTACAATTTGCATGTCTGCGATAAAACGCCCGGTCGGTATTGGGGATTCTAGATTAAAGGAATAAGCCAGATCAATTGCATCAGTTTTGTTAGGTGTAAAATTGATTGGACCGCTTACAGACATAAACTGTTTAGAGAATGGATTAATAACACCTACTTGACGCTCATGAACAAAATTCTTAAGCGGATTTATAATATAAGCCAAAATCTTAGCTGGTACAAAACCCGTGTCTTCCAGCCAATCAGAACTCTTTTCAAGTCCGTATCCTAAAGGAACGCCTAGCAGAGGCGTAAAGACTAAGTCTGATCCAGAGGGTCTTTCTACAAGGCCTTCTATCGTATATTCAAAAAGCGTGCTCTGTACTACCGAACCCAGAGCCGAAACCCAAAAACTGTGGCCCATCTGACGGTAATACAAATAGTTCATTGAACCGACTATCGGATGAGTAACAAGATTGGTGAAGAAATTATCCCCGTCGTCCCACTCAGGCCACTGAGATATATTGTCCCACCATTTAGAAAGTGATGTGTCGAATATTCGGCTGTTTTTATTTCTTACATAGAACCATCTTCCGGCCCACTGAAAGGTATATGCAATCAAAGTATCTCTTAGAAATTCACTAGTACCTAAGCTTTGCTCCCTTGGTATTGGAGCCGAGATTTTCTCTCGGCTGGCGGGATCTTCAAAACTTCCCAGCAAAAGGCTTTCTCTGTATTCATCATAGTACAGATCACGAGCGGTTACCTCATCGGCAAACGAGGGATTTACCAATCCGCAGAAAACCAAAAAGATTAGCGTAAAACTGCATATTTTTTTCATTCGTATTTTGACAAAAACCGTTTTAACCAGTGAAGCCTTAATTGGGGACATAAGATACACAAAAGACTCCAGAAATTAAAGCACTATTTAAGTCCCAGAAGTTTTTTTGCCCTAACTTCCCAAGTGTAGTTTGAAACGTCTAACTTGGCCTGCTTGGAAATTCTCTTAGCTAAATCATCGTCATTAAGAACTTTATTAAGACCAAGATAGATTTGCTCAGCGATATCGGGCTCGACTAAGACTGAATTTACTTCGTTCTCTAGAATCTCTAAAACAGATGGAATTGAAGTTGCAACAATTGGGCGATCTGAAGCCATATACTCAAAAAGTTTAATAGGTGAAGTAAATTCCTCTGCCTTGGTTCCGCCCTTGATTGTCATTTTGCTGCTATAGGGCATAACTAAAATATCTGAGGCCATAAGATACTTTGGAACGTCTTTGTGCGGAACAAAACCTGTAAGTTCGAAGTTTTCTGCGCCCTTATTATGAGCTATGCGTCTGTACCTATTCACATCCTCTTGTGCTCCACCTACTACTAAAAACATGGCATCTTCCAATTTAATAGCAGCATCAATAAGCGCTTCAATACCCCTTCCCTCGTATATGTTTCCGCAATAGCAGACTATCTTTTTCCTAAGCGGCAGCCCCAATTCTTTTCTGCTATTTGTCTTACTAGGTGCATCTTGAAATGGATCAAGCTCTACTCCATTATGGGCCACTACTAGCTTTTCCTCAGGCAAACCTAGTTTGAGATACATTTGGGCAAGACCATTTGAGTTGGTGGAAAATCTAACTAGATAGTCTGAATGCTTAAATGAATTAAAAAGAAATTCTGCCCCGCTAACAAGTGGATGATGCGCATCATAGACTGTAGGTATTTTGAGCTTTGTAGCAATGTAGGTGAAGACAATATTTCTTGTCACTACAACGTCATAGCGGTTGTATCTAAAAAACTTTATATAAAATGCTGACAATAATCCGTGGAAGACATTTCTGATGGCTGAGCTATTAAAATAGGGAAATGGAGTAATTCTAAAATCCTTATCAACATTGTAGTACTCACACATCTCGCTTTGGGATCTATTCGCCGAAATAATTAGCTCAGTTTCAATGCCCGTTTTACTTATAGCCTGGCACATTTTAAAGATATGAATGGCACTTGCTCCCTTAGTAAACATCGGGGGGCTTGCTACATATATAACTCTTAGGTTTTTAGCATCAGACATATTTCTGCTCTTATTTTACTTCTAACTATTTGGGTTGATTATAACTTATAGGACAAATAAGATATAATAAGCCAAACTTAGAGGTTGTGTACTACCAATTAAACAATAAAAAACTCTATTAAGTTTTAGGTCGTAATATGAAAATTAAATCAATTAGAGGCTTTCACGACATTCTGCCCGAAAACATAAGGAGATGGCACTTTATTGAAGATGCCGCCAAAAGGGTGTTTCAACTCTATGGATTCTCCGAGATCAGAATCCCCGTGCTTGAATTTACTGATGTATTCGCAAGAAGCTTAGGAACCACAACCGATATTGTAGAAAAAGAGATGTATACATTTGAAGACAGAGATGGGTCTTCACTTACGCTCAGGCCCGAGGGGACAGCTGGAGTTGTAAGAGCTTACATAGAAGATTCTATGCATGCTAAATCTGCAATATCCAAACTGTATTACACTGGAATGATGTTCAGACACGAAAGACCTCAGAAAGGCCGTTTTAGAGGTTTCTATCAAATAGGAGCAGAGCTTATTGGACCAAAAGAACCTGAATCTGATGCTGAGCTTATTACAATGCTTTGGAGATTTTTTGAAGAGATCTCTCTTACGCCGTATCTAACTCTTGAGATAAGCTCACTTGGAGACGATACATGCAGGCCTGCTTACAAGGAAAAGCTGATTGATTTTTTCAAACCGCATACAGATGAACTCTGCGAGATCTGCCAGCGAAGACTCAAGGCAAATCCCCTCCGCATCTTGGACTGCAAAGAGAAAAAGTGTAAAGAAATGGCTGAAGACGCTCCCTCAATGCTGGATAATTTAAGCGATGAGTGTGAGGATCATTTTAATGCTGTTAAAGAGAATTTAACTGCGGCCAATATTCCGTTTGTGATAAATCCCAAAATTGTAAGAGGACTTGATTACTATACGAAAACAGTGTTTGAGATTACAACAGATGAGCTTGGATCACAAAACGCAGTGGCCGCGGGGGGAAGATATGATGGTCTGGTAAAGGAGCTCGGCGGCCCTGATACAGCTGCTGTTGGTTTTGCTATGGGTATTGAGAGAATAGTTCTCCTTCAGGAAAAGGCAATTCCCCAAGGCTTTGCAAAAGAGCTTGATGTGTTTATAGCGCATATGGGAGAGGACTCGAGAAAGGCAGCTTTCAAGCTTGCGTTTGAGCTCAGGAAAAACGACGTCTCGGTAGAGATGGAATACGCTGAGAAAAGTCTTAAGAGCCAAATGAAACGTGCTGACAAGTTAGATGCAAATTTCACTTTCATTATTGGTGATGAAGAGCTGGCAAAAGGTGTTGTAAAAGTTAGAGATATGAAACAGAGCTCTGAAGAAGATATAGAGATTAATCAAATACTTCAAATCACCGATCGTTTTAGATAATAAGAACTACCCTACTTTTTTTGAACACTGAGCACAGTACAGATCGCCTTCGTAAATCTGAGCGCCGCATTCACACACTGAAACTACATTTGGTTTAACCAAGGCTTTAACGCTTCCAAGTTCTTTATCCGCATTTAGATGAATAAACTCAAGCTCCTGCTCGCATTTTTCAATTTCCTTCTCAATATTCTCTATATCTACACACTTTGACTCAATAATCTCTTGATTTATGGTGCCTTTATATTTATAAGTTCTATACACCGCATTACCCATCTGAAGGACAGTTTCCTCTCTTCTCTTTTTAAGATTTCTAATCCGGTTTTTCACCACAACAGAATCATATGCTTCTTTAGATCTGACATTGAAAATTTTCAGTCCTCTGCTCACGCCCTCTTTTACCTTATTAAAAATGTAGCGGGTTTCTGAGATTTCAGACATCGCGACTCTCCTTATATAGAGCTTAAGAATTAAAATAAGATACTTGAATATGCAAAGCGGCGAAACTAAATATAACTATAAAGATTAAAATAATTGACTGAGTGGTGAGTTTAATTATTATTATTAATTATTCAACTTAAGTAAGGAGTTGTTATAACAGACTAAGCCCTATATAGTTTGACTATGGATTGCCTAATTTTCCCCTGGATTTAGAATTCCCTTCTAGATATCATTTTCGTATAAAACTAAGATTGATAGGAGATGAGAAGTACGGAGATAAAATG
>JBCCIH010000163.1 GCA_039028315.1 Thermodesulfobacteriota bacterium
AAGGGGTCTGTCCAAGTTTGGGTTACGCTTATTGACAGTACCACAGGAGAGGTTTTGGCAGATGTCGGCATAGACGGCAGAGCCAAGGGGCCAGGTACTGGGAGAAGTAAGTACACGAGGGTGGTTGACGAGATAGTCAACATAGTAGAAGAAGTAAATAGTGGGCAGTCATAAAACACTATATTTAATAAAATACTCTCTGCTGCGCTTGCTGCTCGGTATTGAAAAATAGGCTAAGTTAACCCTTAATAAGGGCTAAGGTGCAAATAACATACATACTCAAAACTTAAGAGCACCGTAAATAACTTGTTTTACATACTTATTTCTAATACTTAGTTCTATTTTACTTCCAAGCAAGCTTAGGCGGGGATCGAGGTGAGCGAAATGAAGCTTAAGATTCTATTTTTTATACTAGCTGCACTTGCCGGATTTGGAATATCATATCCAAATTTCGAAATACCAATATCTGTTGGTATTGGAATCCTGCTAGGTGTAGTTACAGTAGGAATTGTCTGGGGTTCAGAGTTTATAATGAAATCCTTCAGCCCAAAGGCCATATTGGGGGGCGCTTTAGGAATGGGAGCAGCAGCGCTGTCATTTTTTGCATTAACCCAGGTTTTGGGAATGCTTTCTATACCAGAAACTTATTTACCGTATCTATCAGTTGCATTCTTTCTCCTCTTGTTTCATATTGGAATTAACCTTGGTGTTAATAAAGGAAGGGAGGTAGAAGAGGCCGGCAGAAGATATTCTTCTAAAGGCGGCGAACCTAAAATACTAGACACAAGTGTTATCATTGACGGCAGAATTGCAGATGTAGCAGAGGCCGGGTTTATAACGGGACAGTTAATTGTGCCCAAATTTATTATAAAAGAGCTTCAGCACATAGCCGACTCTTCTGAGCCAATTAAACGTGTTAGAGGAAGGCGAGGTCTTGACGTGCTTAAGAGGATGCAGAAAGACATTCCAAATGTATCCATAAAAATTAGCAGTCAGGACTTTCCGGGCGTTAAAGAGGCGGATTTAAAACTAGTTGAGCTTGGGGCCAAAATAAAAGGCCTTATCATCACGAATGATTACAACCTTAATAAAGTTGCGGGGCTCCAGAATGTTAAAGTGCTAAATTTAAATCAGCTCTCAAATGCGCTTAAGCCTGTTGTGCTTCCCGGTGAAACTATGAACATTCATGTGGTTAAAGAAGGTAAAGAGGACAACCAGGGCGTAGGCTATCTAGAAGACGGCACAATGGTTGTGGTTGATGACGCCAAGAGACACCTTGGGAACAAGATAGATGTCTCAGTAACAAGTGTGCTGCAGACACCGACAGGAAGAATGATATTCTCAAAAGTGAAAGAAGATAACAAGCGCATGGCTTCAAATTATCATGGCTAATATAAAAGCTTCTGCCATCATTACTGCTGGCGGAGCAGGAACAAGATTCGCATCTAAGGGGGCTCCAAAACAGTTTGCAGCCCTCTTGGATAAGCCGATATTAGTGTATTCAACCCAGAGTTTTCAAAGCTCAGATCATATCTCAGAGATAGTTTTAGTAGTTCCAAAGGGATGGGAAGAGCATACACAAAAGGAGATTGTAGAAAGATACAATCTCTCTAAAGTATCTAACATTGTAGCTGGCGGCGCTCAGAGACAAGACTCTGTTCAAAGAGGTCTTAAGTCAATCACATCAAATCCAGATATAGTAGCGGTGCACGACGGGGTTAGACCCTTTGTAACTACAAAGCTTATTGAGGAAGTATTATCTGAAGCAAGCCGTTTTGGAGGCGCCATAGCTGCGGCACCATCGATAGATACTATAAAACAATCCGGCACTGATGATCTTATTTCAACAACTTTACCAAGAGAGAAAATATGGCTTGCTCAAACTCCACAAGCTTTTAAATATGATATTTTAGTTAAAGCATATGAAAAAGCGGCACAAGATGAATATATAGGAACTGACGAGTCTATATTGGTGGAAAGAATCGGAAAACAAGTAGCACTTGTAAGCGCATCTAAATATAATATAAAAATAACAACTCCTAATGATATAAAACTAGGGGAATTTATATTAAAATCAAAGATTTTCGAGAACAAGCAAGAACTATGATTAAGATAGGGTATGGTTTTGACGCACATAGGTTTTCTAATGACACAAAGCTCATTATAGGAGGAGTCCATATTCCCTTTGAGCTTGGGCTATCAGGACACTCAGACGCCGATGTTCTGAGCCATGCAATTTGCGACGCTCTTCTAGGAGCGATCGGAGAGGGAGATATAGGAAGTCACTTCCCAGATTCAGATCCCAAATATAAAGGCATGTCCAGTCTATTTTTTCTAAACGAAACTATGAAGCTGCTTAATCAAAAAGGATTTCATATAGAAAATTTAGATAGTGTAGTTGTATGCGAGAAGCCAAAAATATCTCCTCATATTGAAGAAATAAAAAAATCCTTATCCCAAGTACTGAAAATTACCCCTGATTTAGTAGGCGTGAAAGCCACCACAACAGAGAAAATGGGCTTTACAGGCCGTGGTGAAGGAATTGCCGCCCACTGCGTTGTTCTGATCAAAACCGTTTAGCCACCTACTCATATATTTCCAAACTACTAAAATATTGCTTGCAAGATACAAACACCCTCGTTAAATAACTTTTTATTAAACTTCATATTTCATCTATAATAAAAATTCAAGTCCAATTGCAGCAAAGAAATATGAAAGAGATCGGGCAGAAATCATACAGGCTTTTCTATACTCATAAAATTGTGCTCATATTAGTGAGTTTTATTATTGGGATTTTACTAAATGAACACACAGAGAGTCCTTGGATACTTGCCGCCATAACTGCAAGTATTGCAATTTTGTTAACAATCATTGCAAGAAATTATAGTTTTTTACTATTTCTGCCGCTAGGCCTGATATTCGCTGTAAACTCACAGCAGATATATCCGGACAACGTTCTAAACTATGCTGGTAAGAAAATAGATATTGAGGGCACGCTGTATAGATCCCCCGAAAGAACTCAAGATGGCTCGAGAATATATCTTCAAAGCTATTATGTAATAAACAATGGTACAAAACAGAAAGTGAGCGGAAATGTGATGATTTATGCACTAGAAAACATAGAGCTTTCATATGGCGAAAGGGTGCGCCTAATAAATGTGAAACTTAGCCCTTTTGAGAATTACAATAACCCGGGCGGCTTTGATCTAAAAAAATTCTATGAGAGGCAATACATATTTGCATCCGGGTTTATTCAGAATAAAGATCAAATCATATCATTTGGTCTTTCTGACTCCTTTAGCAAGACGATGAATTACATAGATAAACTAAGGATTCGATATGGAAATTTTGTCAGAGAGAAGTTTAAGTCACCTCAGAGTGAGATATTGAATGCGATCTCTATCGGTGAGAAAAGAGGACTGCCTCAACAGATAAGAACGGAGTTCTCTAGAGCTGGAGTTGCCCATATTTTTGCGATATCTGGGCTTCATGTCGGCGCTGTTGCACTCGCATTTTTTTTCTTAATCAAATGGCTTTTAAAACGCTCAGAGTATTTGATGCTTAAGTTCCAGGTTCCCAGACTGGCAGCCGCAATCACAATTGTGCCCGTTTTCCTTTATTCCGCAGTGGCTGGTTTTTCAACATCTACACTAAGAGCTTTTATTATGATCTCGCTCTATCTTATTTCAATTGTAATTGGAAAAGAGGAGCACCGAATAAATACCCTATGCGCTGCGGCATTTATAATACTTGTCTGGCATCCATGGTCGTTGTTTGAGCTCTCGTTCCAACTCTCATTCTCGGCGGTATTCGCAATTTTAATTGCACATAAGTTCTACCCATTTAAATTTGTTACTATTGAAGACAAGATATACAGTTTGCTTAAAACAACCATAGCTGCTGCGCTTATTACTTTTCCATTAGTCGCTAATTCATTTGGAATAATGAGCCTTGTTTCCATACCAGCAAACCTAACACTAGTGCCGATTGTAGAATTTATAGTAGTCCCGATTAGCCTTCTATCATTTGTTGCATTTTTAATCTCGCCATATATTGCAGAGCCCCTTATGTCACTGAATTTGTTTTTTATTGATATGCTGATTTTTGGAGTAGAGCTGTTTTTAAAAATTCCATATTCCTCGCTGACCGTGCCGCCCATGAACACCGTAAGCTGGATAGTATTCGTTATACTGGCAGTAAGCCTTGTCGCTAATTCTCTATATCCGAAGATTAAATATATTCTGCCAATCTTAGTGCTGGGGTTCATAGCATCTATTATTTATCCAATCTCCACTAAATCTATAAATGATGAATTAGTTGTTAGCTTTATAGATGCAGGTGAGAGCAGAAGCTCGGTATTGATAGAGCAAGCCGAGGGTAGAAATATTCTAATAAACGGAGGCTATACAAGATCTAACCGGGACGGCTACTTAGACAAGACTGTGGTAACAAAATATCTATTGAACCGTGGTATCAGGCAGATCGATCTATTTATACTTAACTCATTGGACAAAGACCATCTAAATGGTGCGGTGCACATTACAGATAAATTTGATGTATCAACAATAGTTACAAACGGCGATAAGCTAATCGGAGAGCTGTGGGAAAAAATATATGAAAAAAACATAGAGTGGGCTAGCTTATCAGATATCGGTGATCAAATCTCAATCGATAATCTCAAGATAGACATTCTAAGACCAGCGCAAAACTATATATCAGAAGATTCATCAATGCCCTATCCAATAGCATTTAGAGTCAATTATGGAGATACAAGTTTACTTATGGGAGAATCTCTCAATAAAGAGTCGGTACAAAGAGACTTGATGAAATATCATGGTGACAAAATAGATGCCACAGTTCTGTATCTGGTTAAAATTTCTGATAATGAGACATCCTACGAATTCATTAACTCAGTTTCTCCTGAGTTTTTGATTGTCGGCAACAATGAAAAGGGCAATGTGGTACTTACTAGTGACGGCATTGATGTAGAGTTTGAGGACTAAAGATGAAAGTAATTTAGTTTTTGATTAAACTTATATTCCTATGAAATATCTTATCCCAATGGTCATTATTGTTGCTCTCGTATTTTATTTCTTCATGCCTGCAAGCGAAGAAAAAGACGCTTCTTTAGAAATAGAGCTTTTGCTTAACAATCTTACAAAATCAGGGCAAAGAAAAGACATTGAAGTTGTAATGGAGTACTTTTCTCCTGATTACTCAGACTCATCTGATAGAACCTATATGTCGGTCAAAGAGATTATAGAGAAATCATTTGAGAGGTTTGACTCAATTAATGCAGGTTTTTCAAACTTAATCGTCTCAACAATAAAAGATGAAAATGGAGATGATAAGACTCTTGCCAATGTTGATGTCTGGGTGAGCGGTAATAGAGACGGTACTACTTTCAAGCTAATCGGCACAAAGGATGATCCTAAGAATATTAATATTGGCTTTCAAAGCATAATGTTTGGCGGGTGGAAGATAAAAAGCGTTGAAGACCTTCAATAAAGCTCTGCTACTCGTCCCCGCCTTCCATCTTGGCATTTATAAAGTCGCTTAAGATTTTAACGTCCGTATTTTTAGCCTCTTCTACCGATCCGGTGAATACAATCTTTCCGTGATACAAAAATGCAATTCTG
>JBCCIH010000164.1 GCA_039028315.1 Thermodesulfobacteriota bacterium
CTATCGTTGCCCCAAAAGATTTCACCTTCAATAGCAAAAGTAGGTGCGCCGAATATACCTTTGGACACTGCGAGCTCAGTGCGCTCTCTTAGTGCATCCTTGTTTTCCTGTGACTTAGCTCTGGCAATGATTTGATCCGGCTCAAGCTCAAAAGAACTTAAAATAGGCTCTAAAACCCCTTGATCTGATATGTCTTTATCTTCTGTAAAATTTGCGCTGAACACCCTTTTTGTAAATTCTGATACCCAACTCTCATTCTCATACGCAAGTGCTATGCGGGCTGCCAAAAGACCGTTTTGAGGAAACACCGAGGGCTTAGTAAAAGCAATGTTGTACTTTTCGCATATACGCTCGATATCCTTCCACATATAATCGCCTTTGGCCTTGTAAATATTAAAAGGCGAAGTGTCCCAACCCTGACTCTTAAAGATTGGACCCAACAAAAATGGCTTCCACTCTACACTAACTCCGTGTGTCTTGGAAATCTCATCTATCCTGCTGACTGAGAGGTAT
This sequence comes from Thermodesulfobacteriota bacterium, assembly GCA_039028315.1. NCBI lineage: Bacteria > Pseudomonadati > Thermodesulfobacteriota > Thermodesulfobacteriota bacterium. Next base: position 514 of record JBCCIH010000164.1, read on the forward strand.
GAATATGTGCTTGCGAATTCAAACCAGAACTCAAAATTTGGCTTTTCCATAAGGGCTGCTCCAAAAAAAATCCCACTTGGTTTATACTCCAAATGGGATTTTATTGCAATTCAAATATTGAACAATACCTTTGTCTACTTAGCCGCGCTCCTCTCTGATAGCTGAGTATCTAAGATAAAAAGAGCTGAGGTGCTATTTCCAGCTAGCTTTAATTTATCTAAAATCTCGTGGGCGCTTTTCTCTTCTTCAACCTGCTCAGAGATAAACCACTGAAGCTCTACTGCTGTAGCGTGATCATTTTCACTTATAGCCTGCTCATATAGATTATTAATCATGCCTGTTACTTCTCTTTCATGGTCAAGCACAATCTGAAACATTTCTTTTAATGATTTAAATTTTGTTTGTGGCTTGCCAATTGCCTGAAGCACAACATTGGCATCACGGTCAATCACATAGTCAAACAGTCTCATGGCATGAGTAAGCTCTTCTTCACTCTGAAGTCTCATCCATGTTGCAAAACCCTGCATGTTAATAGATTCACAGTAAGCAGCCATAGAGAGATAAGTGTACGAAGAAAAATATTCGTTTTTAATCTGGTCGTTTAAAGCGCTCTGTATTTCTTTACTAAGCATAATAGCCTCCGTTCTAACTTTTTTCCTACCACCCTTAGCTGTAAATTATTATAACATATGAAATTGCTAATTTCTAATGATTATCAGGTGGTAATATTTACCATTTAGGATATGCATCAACAATCACATGTCAATATCTAATTTGAACTGGCCATATAATTGGCATTTAGTTGATTTATCATAATAATACTAATATCAATATTTTCAGTCTCTTTATAAAATACAATGTCTACTTCATATTCAATTAAAACTAAACGCGGCCAGGTGCTTAGCTGGTGTATGTACGACTGGGCAAACTCAGCTTTCGCAACAACTGTAATGGCAGCTGTGCTGCCGGTTTACTACAGTCAGGTGGCGGGAGCAGATCTTGCTGCAAACACAGCAACAGTATACTGGGGGTACACCACCGCAGGAGCACTACTTATAACTGCCCTTCTTGCACCCATCATGGGTGCTATTGCAGACTATTCAGGAGTTAAGAAAAAGCTTCTTATGAGCTTTGCCGCTGTTGGTATATTCGCGACCGCACTTCTTTACTTCGTAACCACAGGGGATTGGCTACTAGCCTCTGTGCTATTTATCATCGGCAACATTGGGTTTGCAATATCTGAAGTATTCTATAACTCCCTTTTACCTCATGTGGCTGAGCCCGAGAACATAGACCAGGTATCCACCAAAGGCTATGCGCTTGGATATCTTGGAGGAGGTTTACTTCTTGGCATAAACGTACTTATGATCGAGTTTATGTCAGACAAGCTCCTTGCCACACGTCTTAGTTTTGTCAGTGTGGCTATATGGTGGGCTGTCTTTACGATCCCAATTATTAAAAATGTAAAAGAACCAAAAGCCACTAAGAGTAATGGCTCACATGCTAACCCGATAACTGGCGGTTTTAAAAGGCTTAGCAAGACTTTTCATGAGTTAAGAAAATATAGAGACCTATCTGTATTCTTACTGGCGTTTTGGATTTATAACGATGGCATAGGAACAATAATCAAAATGGCTACAATTTACGGAGCTGAGATAGGAATTGATCAAACCTCACTGATTGGAGCTTTATTGATGACTCAGTTTGTCGGCATACCATTTGCTTTTTTATTCGGAAGACTGGCGAAAACTTTGGGTACAAAAAACTCAATCCTCCTAGGACTGGCCGTTTATACACTGATTTCCATCAGCGGTTATTTCATGGAGACGGCGCTTCATTTTTGGATCCTAGCCTTTATGGTCGGCACAGTTCAGGGCGGGACCCAGGCACTAAGCCGCTCATTTTTCGGCTCAATGCTGCCAAAATCCAAAACTGCAGAATTCTATGGTTTCTATGGGATGAGCTCTAAATTTGCTGGCATAGTAGGACCTCTTGTTTTCGCTATAGTATCACAGGTTGCCGGCTCAAGTAGACTAAGTATTATCTCTCTAATAGTGTTCTTCATAGTAGGGGGATTTGTACTTTTTAAAGTGGATGAAAACAGGGGATTGGAACTGGCCGAAAAAGAGAATTTATAAACGTTAAAAATAGCCCGAAAAAGACTAATTCTTAGCACACAAATTTTGCTAAAAAAATCTATGTTTTCGGTAATTTGCATAAAATTTTTACCGATTTACCTGTGGATAACTTCAAGAAATTGAGTAAATTTCATGAAAAAAAGCGGTCAAATTTTTGACTACAAAAACCATTGTAACATACTGTAATTACGTAATAATAAAAAAAAACTTGACAAGGTATTTTGCGATCTGTTAGGATGTTCTTTACTGGATCGGATGGGGCACTTCAGAAACTAAATCTCTACACAAAAGTTATCCACATGCTGTTGATAATTTGTGGATAAACTGTCTTTTGTGAATGGGTATCGGAGGAGAATTGACTACTAAAAGAACGCCCCTAAAAAACGACCTAAGAACGCTCTTTTCGGAAACCGCCAATGATGATAGGGGATTAGAGTTTTTCATAAGTGATCCTGAGCTTACTGTATCAATGCCTGCTAGTGAAATTGATACCGAGAATTCATCTAAAAAAGTGGTGTGGCAAGAGGTCCTGAATAGGATAGAAAAGAAATCTAATCCACAGGTATTTTATTGGTTTTCACCACTTGAGGCAGTTACTGAAAATGAAAAATCTTTGGTCCTTAGGGCAAATAGCGATTTTGACAGAGATTGGATAGAAAATCATTATCTGGAATTTATTGCAGATACTGTAAAAGAATTATATGGTCTCGAAGTAGAAGTAAAAATAGTTGCCGATGAACAGGGAGCCGCTCAGGAAAGCTCCAGAAAACCCAGCAAATCTCAAAACAAAAAAGAGAGAAAATCTGATTTGTTTACCGGTTTTATAAGCCCTAATTATAGTTTTGACCGCTTTATAGTTGGGCCGAGCAATCAGTTTGCTCACGCAGCTTCAACTGCGGTAGCCAGAAAACCTGGAGAGGCCTATAACCCTCTATTTATCTATGGCGGAGTTGGACTTGGAAAAACTCATCTTATCAACGCTATAGGAAACGAAGTTCTAAGATCAACATCTAATATGGCAAGGGTATGCTGCATCTCGGCTGAGCACTTTACAAATCAGGTTATTAACAGCATTAAGTCAAACAAGATGGAGGAGTTTAGAAACCGCTACCGTTTTGGCTGTGATGTGCTGCTTATTGATGACATACAATTTATAGCAGGAAAAGAAAGTACCCAAGAAGAGTTCTTCCATACTTTCAACACGCTCTATGAATCTAAAAAACAGATCGTACTGACAAGTGATAAATCACCAAAGGACATGTCCTATCTGGAGGAGAGACTCAGATCAAGATTTGAGTGGGGCCTAATTACAGACATTCAGCCCCCTGAGACTGAAACCAGGATTGCAATTATCAAAAATAAAGCTGAAAGCGAAGGAGTTGTGCTTCCAAACGAAGTGGGCCTATATATTGCTAAAAATACAACCTCTAATATTAGAGAGCTCGAGGGTACGCTGACAAATATTATTGCTCATGCAAAACTCTTAAACGCAGAGATATCCCTTGATCTAGCAAAAGAAGTTCTAAAGAACATAGTAAAGAACCAGGACAACAGATTCGTAACCATTGAGAGTATACAAAAAGAGGTTGCTAGCTTCTACGGAATGAGGGTGCAGGATCTAAAATCAGACAGGAAGCAAAAAAATATTGCAGTACCGCGCCAGGTATGTATGTATCTAGCAAGAAGATATACAGGCGCATCATATCCTGAGATAGGGGAGAAATTTGGCGGCAAAGACCACTCAACCGTTATACATGCCGTTAAGAAAATTGAAAAGCTTTTGGGCAATGATCCATCACTTACAAAAACAGTGGACTCGCTATCAAGAAAAATAGAAACTTTAATGAGTGGATAAGCAGTGCAAAACCCTGTTGGACGAACTGTGGATAAAAAGTTAAAAACTGTATATCTTTAATTTTCTGTGGAAAGCTGTTAATAGATTTAGAAAAAATCAACATGTCTATCAACATAAAAAATATGCTTTATCTCTTTAAAAATAGGGTATTTAGGGCAAGCATCCACAAATCCACAAGCCCTACTATTATTACTACTATATATTAGAGTAATTATTAATAAGATAGAGATAGGAGTAGAGATATGAAATTTAAAACCCAGGTAGAAGATTTCTCAACTAAACTAGGACTAGTTCAGGGCATATCTGAAAGAAGGGCTACCATGCCTGTTCTCTCACATGTTCTAGTTACTCTTAAAGACGGTAAGATTGAAATTTCATCTACAGATCTAGAAACCACTATGAGCACATGGTGCGAAGCACAAGTTCAGAAAGAAGGCAGTTTAGCTATACCAGCTAGGAAGCTGTATGAAATTGTGAAAGAGCTTCCTGATGGTGAGATCGAAGTAGAGGAGATAGGAAATCACTGGGTTGAGATTAGAAGCTCTTCAGCTAACTTTAAAATTGCGGGGCTTCCAAGCGAAGACTTTCCAATTGTTCCCGAGCTTCACTCAGACAACCTCTTTAGTGTTGAGAGCTTTTTAATTGAGGACATGATTTCAAAGACAATTTTTGCTGTCTCTCCTGATGAACTAAGACGTAATCTGGCAGGGATTTATTTTGAAGAGTCGTCAGACAAAAATCTCAGACTAGTTGCAACAGATGGGCACCGCCTCTCGTTAGTTGAGAAAAAAGTAGACGGAGGGGTTAAGTTTGATAAAGGTTTTGTTGTTCCTAAAAAAGGCGTCGCTGAGCTTAGAAAAGTTCTGAGATTATCCGAGACTGTTAAGATTGGAGTTGGGGATAATTTCTTTATGGCAGAAGGGGACAACATAGTACTTATTGCAAGACTCATAGACGCTGACTTTCCAGACTACAAGCAAGTCACACCAGAGGTTACAAAAGTAACAATCACTATTGGAAAGGATGAGCTGTTAAG
>JBCCIH010000165.1 GCA_039028315.1 Thermodesulfobacteriota bacterium
CCATACACGGCAGTCAAAATATTGAATTGTCCCGTAACGTAGGATTTATGTCTATCGGCCATGGCTATTATCTTGAAGATGGTACTGAAACAGACAATAAGCTTTACTCAAACATAGGTATATTGGCCCGTGCGGCTATTATTAATAAACAAAACCCTAGAGAAGTTCCAGGGATTTTGGCTTATCCAAATGATAAAGTCGGTGCAACAACAGATGTGCCCTACCGCTCGGACTACATCCAGCCTACAGTGTTTTGGATTATGAACGGCTGGAATGATTTTGAATACAATATGGCAGCAGGTGCCACTGCTTGTGGAGCCTGTTTTTGGTGGTTGCCAGCTCAGATTAGCGGTCCTTCGCAATTTATGAAATGGGAATCCTATGCTTCGCAGCAAAGTACCCCTGGTAGGGCAGGAACTACTCCGCTTAAGAAATTTAAGGGTAATTATTGCACATCTGCCATGAACTCTTTTAACACGCCCAATGATATAAGCCCGTGTAAGGCAATGGGCGGTCCAACTGAGCCTTTCTTAAACCCTGTTTCTCAAGGCAACCTCTCACCTACACCGCCTAATAGAGGTGGTACAAATGATGCTTACTATCCAAAAGTGCCGGGCGCGCATATACCAACTTTTTGCAACACTTCAGATTGCAGTACCAGCCCAGCTCCTTGTAATGGAGCTGACCGAAGTAATTGCGCTGTTACAGTAATTGAAGATTACACGACCGCGTTTCACTGGACAGAGGTCAATTTCGCAGCAATATGGCTTCGTCCACAGTGGTATCTAGTAACAAACAGCGTTATTTCAGACACACTGGGTGCCGGATTGTCATTTGTTACCGGAGGGGACTATACGCAGTCTAATTTCCTTCCCGGCCAGTGGCAGCTAGCTAGAAAGAATATTTTCATAGGTTCTACACAAGAAGAGAAAAGCAGCCAAAATTATGCATCTCATACAGGTCCAGTAAACCCTACATCAGACATCCTATGTGCGACGGATGCTGGAGGCGGGGTTGTCTCAGATCGTTGTGTGATTAAAGATCAGGGTCTGGTTATACCGATCGATCCTTTTAATTACCAACGTTTGTTTAATATTTATGACGGCCCCAATTACGAAGATTCAAATGCTTTCTTGAACGTTAAAAAAGCACATATTACGGACTGTAATGGCGGGGGCAACTGCTCTAGTAGTAAATGGATGTACGGCCGCACATTTGGAATGCCAAAAGATCCTGAATCTGCTGCAACCAGGTGCGTTCTACCCAATGCGGCGATAGCATGGAAACAGCCAAATGGCTTTTATTATCCTCCAGCTTTCCATTCTTCCAACCTTTACTTTAGTGATGTTGATATACGTCATTTTGTAGTACAGCCGTTATTTGAGCCAATAGGACCTAACAATCCATTTGCTTTTAAACAGGATAATGCTGCTGTTGCAGATAATTACTGCACATTTATCAACACCGGATCTAATATGCTGGGCGGTACATTTAGCAACTTTACGGCAATTGACCGTCAAACCATTCTTAACGATGATGACGGAACTCTTACAGGACTAATAGAAACAATTTCGGTAAATGAAGACTCATTTTTTGATGCCCCTGTTGAGACTGTGGAATGTGCATCTCTTGAGACTGCTAAAACAAGTCCTTATGAGCACGTTACCACAGTGGTTTATCCCGGTTGCGTAGCAAAGGGAGACTGCGGTGGAACTTGCCGGGACACTGGTCAAGCATGTGCTGATAATAGCCAATGTTTACCTGCAAGCGGAACAAACCTTTGCGATAATACCTCATGGACGGATGATTGCGCAGCTGGTTTTTGTTATGGAGTCCCTCTATATAGACAATATCTGACCGGGACTGAAGAGGGAGATACGGTAGGTCAGCAGATACGTATGATGGGTATGAACTTTTTTCAGAGGAGCAATCTTACTGCTAATAACGGCGTATTCTATGTAGATACTACAGTCTCCAAACAAGACCAGAGAGACGGACTGTTGCTTTCGCCTGGTCAAAGACCTTCCTTAAATGTATTTGAAGGTGGAGAGACTTATTATATGTTGTTTGTTTTTGCAAAAGAATCTACAAAACAAACATATTTATTCTATGTAGGAGACGGCTTTGACCCAGAAGCAAATGTCAGCGCAATAAGCTCAGAGCTAAAGACAAGCAGACCCCTTGATGTTAAACCAGAGAGCTGGCCTTCAGGCTGGACACGAAAATGGTATAAAGATGATCCTTCTACAGGCATTTTGGAGGTAGAGGTTGATTTCAGTGGTTTTGATGATGAATTTGCCAATGGCAGGATGGACAGATGCCAGCCGCAGAGTTTTTGTAAATGGGATGGCCCGGCTAAGGGCGGTACTTGTGAGTGTTCAACTAATTTACCAAAGGACCTTTATGATGAATGTACCGAGGCATTAGGCGTTGAAAAAAACACTATGTGCAGCTGGGCAGTAAGAGCAGTTGATTGTCCACAAGGTGGATGCAGAGGTTTTGCGTTTACGCTCCCTAGTGGTTTTGATGCATCAACTATAACTCAAGCACCACCACAACCTGAATGTTTCCCAAGCGGATCAAACTCGCCTTGGGACATAGATTGGAACGTAGCAGGCGACACATTAGCGGGTGAGGGCTGTGTTGTTAAGCCGCTGCCTCCTAAGAATTTTTGCGATGACACATCAGAAGCTGGAACTGTGAGGAACGAAATTAGAGGAACACCTGGCGATGATATATTGCGGGGCACAATGGGCCCAGATCTTATTATGGGCTTTGGAGGAAACGATACAATTATTGGCCGCGGCGGAGATGATATTATAGAAGGTGGCCCGGGAGATGACTTTATTGACGGCAAATCCGGTAATGATTTAATTCTCGGAGGCGATGGTAATGACGAGATTGAAGGCGGAAAAGGACATGATGATATTCAAGCAGGTCCTGGGGATGATACAGTGAGAGCTGGCGTGGGTAATGACAATGTCTCTGGCGGCCCAGGAAGTGACTTTATAAAAGGTCAGAACGGAGAGGACGTTCTTGATGGCGACTCCGGTGATGATATGGTCGAGGGCGGAAGAGGAGCCGATGATATAGCTGGCGGATCAGGCAATGATGTTCTTATGGGCCAAGGCGGCGGAGATGAGATAGACGGCGACTCCGGTGATGATATGATTGAGGGCGGAGACGGAGATGACAATATAGACGGTGGCCCAGGAAACGATACCTGCGTCGATGGTGGATCAGTGATCTGTGAGATACAGTAGACTCTAAATTAAACTAAAAACAACAAAAAGCCGGTACATCTTTTTTAATGGGGTACCGGCTTTATTATTTAACTTCTATTTTGACTCAAGCTCGGCCACAGCAAAGTTAACACCAAAGCGTTTACACCAGATCACGACGGAGCGGTATTGATTAAGGTCAAGGTCTGGTCCCAGCACATAATTCTGATTACCCACATTACCCTTGATTGATCCCAATTCATAAACTTCAGAGTTTTTCACCGTCTCACTATCCATTGGTTCGTCTGCTGCAACTAGCCAAACGTGTACATCCGGACCGTTTGAGACCTCAAATTCAGTAAAGCGCAGAATGCGCTTCCCATCGCCTACATCATAAACGGTGGCTACGCCCTTAGCATCATGAGCAACCGGCTTGAATGTACCTTCATATAAAATATCCGGATTTCCAGCCTCTGTTGATTCAGGGAATTCCTCATTTACTGTTGAGCTAATAAAAAGTTTTTCGGGACGAAATAGATACCAAGCAACTACCAGTGCAACTATGACTATTAAGATAATTAGAGTCTTCATTTTAAATCGCCTCCTCGTAAAGTACCTCTAATAACCTAGCCATTGTTTATACAAAGTAGTTATTATTGAGTTTTATGTATAAACCACAACCTAGTATATATCATTGTAGTCATCTGGGGAATAAGTGTCTGTTAAATTGTCAGTGTCTTCAATTTCTTTATCGTCGGCCCTAATGTCAGGACACTGCATAATGTTTGCGCCCTGATCGGTTCTTTTTGTAGTCCTGCAGTCCTGTCTCTTATCCCCGTAAAGCTCGCGCTCGTTAATTTCATCGCCGCTCACGGGGTATGCTAATAGTAAAAATAATATTATTAATATTGCTTTTTTCATTTGATTAATTTCGCCGCCTAATTTAATAAACTACCTGATTCTAAGACCAATCCTATTTGCCCTTACATTGATATTTCGATTTGTTAATATCATCGGCCATACATTTACCCTCGCTTATGGTGAGGTCCTTACAATCATATCGCTGTCTTTTTATATTGCTAGCCATGCAGATTCCTCCCCCGACGCTCATACCTTTACAATCATACTTCTCCCTTTTGATATTTCCCGCCATACAAATTCCCTCTCCAAGGGTTAAGTTCTTGCAATCATATCGCTGTCTTTTTATATTGCTGGCCATGCAGATCCCGCCGCCAACACTCATCCCCTTACAATCATATTTCTCTCTCTTGACCTTGCCATTCATACATATTTGCTCTCCGCTTAGCTCGCCCTTTTCATCAAGGTAATAGTATTTTAGCCACTGCTCATATCCAAATGAATTAGTACATATTAGAAATACAAATAGTATTGAACAAATGAGTGTCTTCATCTTTATGCCTCTCTATTTTTCATTACACTCAGCCATTTATCAACCGTATCCTGATATAAATCTCTGGTGTCTTTTTCTCCACTTGCGGGATCTATCAGATCCATGACTTCTACGCTAACAGTTGGAAAACTAAGCCCAGGGTTTATAGGAGAGAGTGTTTTGCTGGCACCCTCTATATATATAGGAACAATAGGAGTATCATTATCCACACTTAAAAGCCCGGCTCCTATCCTCGGGGTCATAGCTTTGCCTGTACTTGTTCTCTCGCCCTCTGGGAATATACAGACAGAAAATCCTCTTTTAAGCCCTTCACTTGCAAGCCTCATAGAATCGGCCGACGTTCTTCCAGTACCTGTGAGTATTATCCTCATAGGTTTTACAATCCATGAAAGCGGCGGTTTTGAGAAGTACTCACCAAACCCGGTGAAGAGCATTTTGTTGATCATATCTCCAGGCAATAGTGCATAAATTAGTATTGGATCAATTAAGCTTTGGTGATTGGGGCAAATAAGCACGGCCCTATCACTTGGAATTTTATCAGCTTGATTGAGCCATGATCTAAATGCAATAAGTACAAGTAGTTTCCCAAACATTTGAAATATCCTAATTCCAACTCTCTTTAATAAGCTGCGATCCATATCAAACAGATCATCAAGCGACTCAGTCTCCATCTCACCTTTTATTTTGTCAGCATCAGCAATCCGCTCTGCTGCTTCTTCACGTGATTTTGGAAGTCTTTCCAAGATGTCGCCAATTGTACGCACGTCAGGTACTTCCTGCTCCGGTATGTATACGCCAAACTCACTCTCCAGCATTGCCGAGATCTCAACCAGGGTAAGAGAGTCTGTACCGAGATCGAGCGCAAGATCATCACGAGG
>JBCCIH010000166.1 GCA_039028315.1 Thermodesulfobacteriota bacterium
CCTAGTTTCGGCTATGCATATAACTGCCGCAGTATATGTAAATGATCATGAGAGTGGTCTAATTGAGGATATCTGGGAGTGGCTCGAAGGACTTGCTCCATTTAGAGATGATTACAAACATCATATGACTGGGGAAGATAACGGAGATGCCCATCTTAAAAATTTGATCATGCATCATCAGGTAATAGTTCCTATTACACAGGGCGATCTTGATCTTGGTCCATGGCAGAGGGTTTTCTACGCTGAATTTGACGGGGGCAGAAGAAAAAGAGTAGTAGTGAAAGTGATCGGCGAGTAAGAGTCTATAAATTCGTTATAATAATTCATATGAGCGATGAAAATATAAACTACAGGTTTTTGATTGATAAAAGAGGCAACTGGTTTCAGGACGGAATAAAAATCCAGCACCGCCTTACTTATCTCTACAACAACAAACTTCTTCAAAGAGATGATGAGGGAAGATACTACCTTGATGAAGGATCTGGAAAACTTTATATAAAAGTTGAAGATACTCCTTTTGTGGTAAGAATGGTGGATAAACAGGGGGAGGATTTCTTTATAAGAATAAACGATGAGACAACCGAGAAGTTAGATTTATCCTCACTCAGGATAAACGAAGAAAATATTCCGTACGCAAAAATTAAAGACGGGGATTTTGATGCCAGATTTACACGGCCCGCCTACTATGAATTTATGAAGTATTTGAAAAAAGAAGACAATGATTTTTATGTGGACTGCAACGGAGAAAAACACATACTAAAGAAAACCGCTTAGCTAAGAGCGTCTACCATTTTTATCATAATTTCATTTGATACCAGATTTCCCTTTTTAGTGATCCTAATGAAGTTGCCTAAATTCTCAAGAAGACCATCATTTATAAGTGGTTCAATTTTATCTGTATCTGCAATCACATTTGATCTGCTTTTTAATTTTAAAAGATCTATTCCCTGATCAAGCCTCATTCCCATAACTACTGTATCAATAATAAATTTGTTTTTATCTATTATCTCTGAAAAATCAACCGGCTTTTTGCTACTTAGCACAGTATTCATATATTTAGCGGGGTTTCTGATATTAGACCACCGCGCTCCCCAGGGATTTGAATCGGTCTTGGCATAATGCGAATGTGCCCCAGCCCCAAGACCTAAATATCCGTCGAGTCTCCAGTACAGCATATTGTGTACGCATTCAAATCCTTTTTTGGCGTAGTTTGAAATCTCATAATGTTTGTAGCCCGAGTCTTGTACAAAATCTGTTGTATAGCTGATAAAATCTGCAAGCTTGTCATTTGAGGGCAGATTTAATTCCCCCAGCGACTCGAGACGATTAAACTCGGTGCCGTTTTCTACTGTCAGACAATATGCCGAGATGTGTGGAAAATCAAAGCTAAGTGCTTTTTGTAAGTCGTTTTCCCACTCAGACAATGTTTCATCCTTAGTACCGTACATAAGATCCATACTATAGTTCTCATAACCGGCTTTAACTATATCTTGAAGTATCTTCTGGCTATCCTCAGGCGTATTAATTCTTCCAAGAAACTTGAGTTTTCTTTCTGAAAATGACTGAACCCCTGTGCTTATTCTATTAATCCCCGCTGCTCTTAATCCTTTTAGCTTTTCTAAATCCGCAGTCTTTGGGTTTACTTCTAAAGATATTTCAATATTTTCTGACGGTTTAGTGATAGAATAGATCTTGGAGAGTATTTCCTCTATATTTTTTGGATCGAATAATGATGGAGTGCCCCCGCCAAAGAATATAGATGTCACTTTGGTACCCGATAAGTCGTCTTGATAGAATTCGAGTTCTCTTATGATTGAATTTGTATAGTCTTTTTCAGGGAAATTAGACCCGACCCCGTAAGAATTAAAGTCGCAATATGGACATTTCGTAACGCAATATGGGATATGTATATAGATTCCAAAGGGCATTAAACTATTTTACGGTAAGAAAAAAATGTTGCAACGGCTAAGTTTTAAAGTCATATTATTGATTTAAACTTAAGGCTTAGAAATGAGAATGCGTTATAAAGTACTATTAATACTAATTTCTTTCCTGCTGGGAAGCTTCTATTGCTATGCCCAAGAGCCAAATGTTCTTAGTTTAGATGAAGCCGTTGATCTGGCTATTACCAATAACCCTGCAATTACTATCTCTGATGCTAATGTAGATATATCTAGGGCAGATCTAAAAAATGCAAAATCTGTTTATTACCCGCAAATTAGCTCAAGAATTATCGTACCATTTATCGGCCGTGAATCCGGGTTCTTCTTAGACCAGCTTATTTATGATTTCGGTAGAACCTCAAACCGGGTGAAATCTTCAAGGGAGTTTCTAAAAGCAAGAAAGTTTGATAAAGACACAGCAGAAGATGACTTAATATTAGATACCATAATTGGATACTATACAGTTCTTTCTGAGGAGCACATTGCAATTGCACTTGAGAAGCAGGTAGTTGAAAATGAACGGCGCTTAGAGCAGGCGCAAGGATTTTATAAGCTAGGAAGAGTGCCTCTTACCGAAGTAACTAAGGTAGAGGTTGACCTTGGTAACGCAAAACTTGAGCAAATTGCGGCTCAGAACAATCTAGAAGTTGCAAAAGTTAACCTACTAACAATTATGGGACTTGAAGATGAATCATTTACATACGACCTTGAGGATTCGACAATAGTAGCTCCGATTACATATGAGCTTGAGGATTCCATTATTCAAGCTCTTGGATCAAGGGCTGAACTTAAAAGCCTAGAGGCACAAAAAGACGCAATGAGAGCTAATTTAAAAGCATCTAAAAGAGAATTTTACCCTGAAGTTTTCGGCAGAACTGCATATAGATTTGAGGGAAAAGGAGCTGAGACCCCAGGATTTATTGCGGGTGTTGGAGTAAGGTTTCCAATTTTTGAGGGCTTTTCCAGGTTTGCAAAAGTTGAGGACTCAAAGGCCCATCTAAGAAAAACAAAAGCTGAGCTAAGATCCACCAGGGCAGCTATCATATCTCAAATAAAGCAGCTTTACCTAGACCTTGAATTCGCACAAGAGAATATTAAAGTTACAAAAGCGACAAAAGAATCCGCTGAACAAAGCTTGCTACTGGCTAGAGAAAGGTATAATCTGGCTAGAGCTTCTTCCGTTGAGCTTGCAGAGGCAGAGGCATTATTTGCAGTTTCTAATGCAAGGTATATGCAGTCGATTTATAATTACAACATCAACATTGCGAGATTAGAAAGAGCAACAGGTGAAATAGATGAATCTCAAGAGCCCTAAGACATATATAGCAATAGCCATTATAGTTGTGGCCGCAATATTTATTGCACCTCGTTTTTTTGGAGAGCCGGATACTTCTACGGTCTACGTAACAGCTAAAGTAGACAAGGGCAACTTAACATCTCAAATTAATTCATCAGGCACGATTAATCCGCTCAAAACTATAGAGGTTGGATCACAGGTTACAGGAAGCGCAAAGAATGTTTTTGTAGATTTCAACTCTGTAGTAAAAAAAGGAGATCCCCTTTTAGAGATTGATCCATACAATCTACAAAGCGAGTTAAAACGCGCACAGGCCGACCAAAAAAAAGCACAGGCCGATTTAAGCCTGACAAGTTCCGTATATAATACTAATAAAGAGCTATACGAGAAAAGACTAATCTCCAAAGAAGAATTTGATGATTCAAGAGCAAAATATCTCTCAGCTTCTGCTGCACTTGAGCAGGCAAACGCAAGTATAGAAATTACCGAGTCTAATTTAGACAGCACAACCGTGCGTTCACCTATAGATGGGATAGTTTTATCCAGAGACATTAATATTGGCGAGAGTGTTAGTCCAAACGGAAAACCACTTTTTTTGATTTCACAAAACCTTTCAGAAATGCAAATAGATACGAATGTTAGTGAGGCCGACATAGGTAAGATAAAAACTGATCAGGGAGCATATTTCACAGTTGATGCTTTTCCAAATAAAACCTTTGAGGGCAAAGTTTCGCAGATACGAAACCAGCCGATAACAAATAACAACGTGGTTACTTATAATGTTGTTATCACGATAGATAACGAAGATAACATTCTTAAGCCCGGAATGACAGCAGACGTAAAAGTTATTGTCGCAGAGAAAAAAGACGTAACCCGGGTACCTACATCGGCTCTTAGATTTATCCCCCCATCTAATGCGCTAATCGAGTCCAACAATGTAGATACTAATACAAACCCGCACGTTTGGGTGCGCTCAAATAATGGACAAATTAAGCCGGTTGTTGTGAAGACAGGTGTCGGAGATGGGCGTTATACCGAGATAGTTGAAGGTGAAGTGCAAAACGGTGATGAAGTTATAGTTGAAGCGATTATAGATAAAGACGGCGGAAACGGCGCCTCATATCTGCCTCAGCCAAAGAGATTTTAATAATGACTGAAAACAGCCCAGTAATCGAAGCAAAAGATATCCATAAAACATATGATCTTGGGGATATCAAAGTAAAAGCTCTAAAAGGAGTTACACTTGATATACAAGACGGTGATTTTGTATCCATAATGGGTGCATCGGGGTCAGGGAAAAGCACATTCATGAATATTATAGGCTGCCTGGATAAACCCACTAAGGGAGAATACTATCTCGATAATAACAAAGTTTCTGAGATGGACAAAGACGAGCTGGCTGAGATTAGAAATATAAAAATCGGATTTGTCTTTCAAAGCTTTAACCTATTAGCAAGAACAACTGCGTTAGAGAACGTTGAGCTTCCTATGATTTATAACAACACTGAGGCAGAGAAAAGATCTGAGCTAGCAAATAATGCTATATCTATGGTCGGTCTTAACGGAAGAGAACATCACCTGCCCTCTCAGCTCTCAGGAGGTCAGCAGCAAAGAGTCGCAATCGCAAGGGCAATCGTAAATAACCCGAGCATCATACTTGCAGATGAGCCTACAGGTAACCTGGACTCTACAACAAGCGCTGAGATTATGGATATATTCAGTGATTTAAACCAGAATGGTAAAACAATCATAATGATCACGCATGAAGAGGATATTGCAAAATACGCTCAGAGGATTATTAGTTTTAAAGATGGATATATATTAGAGGACAAACGTCAGTAACTAATAGATGACGTCCATAAACTCATCACCGCCAGCCCCAAAATCTTCAAACTCATCGCCGTTTATATCACCAAGACCATTTACAAATTTACCGAAATTGCTCTCGCCCGGCTCTCCTAAAATATCTACATCTGCATCAGCTGCCGAGACTGTAGCAGGGAAATTATCCTGTCCGAAAAACAGATATATTATGCCCTCGTTTGCTCCGGGGGTTCCCACTGCGAAAGCCGCGTTTATGGGTTCATAAATCAAAACAGTTGCTGTGTCTCTATTTCTTTTCTCTTGCTCG
>JBCCIH010000167.1 GCA_039028315.1 Thermodesulfobacteriota bacterium
TAATTTTCATTGATAGTAAGAAGCATATTATCGTGATGACGCCAGCTAGAAAGCTTATAAGGCCCTACAGTCACTATGTTTTCTGGCTCAGTCCATCTTATACCGTGAGCCTCCACAATGTCTTGCCGCATTGGAAATGTGGACATAAATACAAGCAAGCTAGGGAAGTATGAGGCCTGTCTTCTTAGCTTTACTTCAAGCGTTTGGTCGTCTAGTGATTTTACGCCCACTTGGTCCGGGTCATCAATTTTGCCGGTGTTGTATTTCTCAGCATTATCAATGTCATACAAAAAATATGCATAGTGACCCCCTGTCGCAGGGTTAAGAATACGCTTCCAAGAGTATTCAAAGTCCTGAGCTGTAAGCGGCTGACCGTCAGACCATTTAACTCCTTCTCTAATCATAAAAGTATAAGTTGTACCGTCTTCACTTACTTCCCAGCTCTGTGCAAGAGCTGGCTGAGGCTCTAGGCTTTCATCGAATTTAGTTAATCCCTCCATCAAGTTATTAAGTACTGTGTAGGAGGTACTGTCCATTGCAAGTGACCAATCTAAAGTTGGAGGTTCATTGCCAATATTTACATTTATGGTTGTTTTAGGCCCCGCCTCGTCAGGTGTGTTGTCATTAGTTGTACACCCTAATAAAATGAACACGAATAAAACTGCTAGGTAATATCTTTTTCTCATTAAATTATCCTTATTATCTATGATATTTTAGTCTCACTTTCTATCTCGTATGAAATTAGGCTAGGCTCCCCCTCGATTAGATCAGTTACATTCTCTGCGAATTCTTTAAAATGTGGTTCGCCAAAATGAAGATCCAAATCCTCTCGACTTCTCCATTTCTCATAAAAAGTAAAAGAGTCTTGGTCAAAAGGATCCTGAAGAAATTCGTAGATTATGCAGCCCTCTTCATTTCTTGATTGAGGTATCGCATTTTGTGCAAGCCCGATCAACTCCTCTCTGAACTCTGGTTTGGTTTTAAATTTAGCTATCAGTATGAGCATTCGTTCTCCTTTACAAAATTAAATGTAGACCGTAGTATAGGCAATGCTAATTATACTTAAAAGTGAGATAAACTAAATTTACGAATGTTATTAATTTAGGAGGTATATATGTCTAGTGAAAAATATGAAAAGGGACTTTTAAAGTTAGAGGAAATCTCCCCTGGCGCAGCCGATAGAACAAAGGCAAGTTTGGAAGATATAGCGCCCGATATGGTGAAATATTTGATGGAGTTTGTATTTGGCGAAATATCCTCACGCCCTGGGCTCGATATGAGGGCGCGTGAGATTACAGCAGTGGCATCACTTGCAAGCTTGGGAACAGCTCCTAACCAATTAAAAGTTCATATTAAAGGAGCACTAAATTGTGGCTGTACAAGAGAGGAAATAGTTGAGGTATTAATGCAAGTTTTAGTATATGCCGGTTTCCCAGCTGCGCTTACAGGGCTCAGATTAGCAAAAGAAGTATTTAAAGAAATAGACGAAGCGTCCTAGGCTTTATATATTAACGCCCATCTGAAACCCGACAACTAGGGCATTTGGAATATCACCTGTACCGCCTGGTTTAATTACATATTGTATGTCAGGCTGTATGTTAAGCCATGGGGTGAGCTGAATCTTATACATCCACTCAAGGACCATCTCAAAATCCTCAGTCCCTGTAATTTCTGATGTTAGAGTAAACTCTGTTGGGGAGATTTTTGTTGACGAAATTTTATTTGAGTATTTACCATAAACAATCGCAAACCCGGCATAATCATTATTACGCCCTGGTATAAGTCCTTTATATACAACGCCGCCGTTCATAAAAAATGGGAAGGTGTTTATCTCACTATCGGGTGCAAAAAGAAGAGACACGAACGGATGAAGACCTTGATCCGTCCGGTTACCAAGCTGATCTTGTTCCCTGTATATCATTTGATCAAGCAAAATGTAAAATCCGTAATTTCCATCTTTTGGTGAATCGGGATCGGTAAAATTTGTAAAATCACCGCTTTGGTAGTAACCACCTATTTTGTAGTTTCCAGGAAGTCCTGTTGAGTTAAGGTAAGAATTTAGATGATAGCCAGCCTCAGCTATTACCAAATAAGGGCCGTCGAAACCAAAGTCTGCTCCATGGTGTTTATTTTTAGTCCTATCTGGGTTTGCATTGTACACTCCGGACATAATGTAGGAGTTTTTGGTCGGTCTGGTTTTTATCCGAGCGCCCCATGTGGCATTAGGATAAGCTGAGAAACCAACATTAAAAAATATACCGACCGGGTTACCATCAATTCCGTTTTGCACAAATAGCCAATATAGTGGGGAGGATAAAAACTCATCTCCACCAGCGATGCGCCCAAAACGGATATTTAACCTGTGGCCGAAAAACGCCTGCTGGTAGCTTAGATCAACAAGCTTAAATGTCCGGCCGCAGCATAGCTGAGCTACATCAAAAGTGTTACCTATATCTCTCTTGGTTAAACTTTTTCCACTTCTCTGAGAGGCTGAAATATGAAAACGCCCGCCATGCCAGCCAAAGAGCTTTCTTGTGTGAACTAATAAATCGAGGCCTATATTATGGAAATAGGCAAAACCTTTTCTTTTGCCGCCAACCGGGTTGCCCTGCACATCGGCCATATAAGTCATCGTCGGTACAATACCTTTATTTCTTAGTTCAGTTCTAAATCCTCCCCAGTCTCCTGTTAAGAATTTTCTTTTGAATATTTCTTGGTCCTTATTTCTTATAAATATGTCACTGAATTCTCTAACTGAAGGATAGTTCTCAATTTCGAAAACGAGATTGGGAAGTAAATCTCTGTAGTAGTAAGGCACGCTCTCTGTATACTCAACATAGTTTGGATCAAGTCCAGCTGCAACGGGTATATCTTCCTCAAATTGTGCTTGAGAATAACCTGCAAATATGAAAATAATGCACAAAAAAAACCATATAAAATTAATGAATATATTTGTCCCCATTATTTGCCAGTCTTTAAAAGTTTTTCCTCTATCTCTTCGAGAGTTCTGCCTTTGGTTTCCGGAACGAGCTTCCAGACAAAAATAAATCCGATCACCCCGACAAATGCATAGAGCCAGAAGGTATATGATGGCCCGATAGCTTGAAGTAGTGTTAGGAAAGTAAATGACACAATGAGATTACAGCCCCAGCTCGTCATTGAGGCAATGCTCACGGCCCTACCTCTAATGCTTAGAGGAAATATCTCTGTCATCATGAGCCATGGTATAGGTCCGAATGAAAAAGCAAAACAGGCTATATATATCCAAACTGAAATAACAGTTATTGTGGATTCACTTGTTGAGGAGGCACCTTCAGTAATAAATGCAATGCCTAGAGCTGTAAGAGCTAGGACCATTCCTATTAACCCTGCATACATAAGAGGCTTTCGCCCAATTTTATCTATCAGCCAAATGGCTATGAACGTTGCCAGCACATTTACAATTCCTACGCTAACTGTTGCCCAAATTGCAGCTTGAGACGATTCCATTCCAGCGTCTTTGAATATTATAGGTGCGTAGTAAATAACAGTGTTTATTCCCACAAACTGTTGAATTATAAATAGTCCTACTGCTACCGTTAAGGCAACGCTCACGGGGTATTTGATAAGATCAGCAAAGCTTCCTTTTGATTCAATGGAAATTACATCCTCTATTTCTTTTAATCCTTTTTGGGCTTCATTTGTATCACCGCTGTATATTTTTATCAGGATATCCTGAGCTTCATCTCTTCTGCCCCTTTGAATTAACCACCTCGGGCTGTAGGGAAGCCCGAACATTCCAATCAATAACACAATTGCCGGTATAACACTGCTGCCAAGCATAAGCCGCCAGTTTCCTGAGGCGGTAAAAGCGCTGTCGACAAAATATGCTGCCAAAATTCCTACAGTGATCGCGAGTTGAAATAAGGTGACTAGACTCCCTCTATACTTTGCAGATGAAATCTCAGCAATGTAGAGCGGGGCTGATGCGGAAGCGCCTCCAATTGCAAGACCTACTATTAATCTAGAAATTGCAAGACTATATGATTCAGGAGCTACTGCAGAACCGACCGATCCAACAATATATAAAACAGCTGCAAGTAAAACTGTTCTTTTTCGTCCCAAAGAATCAGCAAGAACGCCGTTTAGAAGCGCTCCTATAACGCCTCCTACTAATACCATTGAGACTACAGTTTCTTTTCCTATTGTTATAAGCTTGAACTCTTTAGCAATAAACTCCAATGCTCCGCTAATGATCCCGGTATCATAGCCTGCTAATAGACCTGCTAATGCAGCTATAATAGAAGCAAATACAACTATAGAGTTCATTTTTTGGCTTGATTCATTATTTGTGTTGGGCATGAAATTCTAATCCTCTGGCTGTTCCCATTATAAGCTTTTTTGCAAAATAAAGTCAACAGCAATATTCACTATTGTGCTACTTAATTAATTGCCCAAAGTGCCCACTGGCCCAATTGCTGTGTTTTGGCTATAATAAAAGCATCAGGCGGTCTGGTACTAAATAACTAATTCCTCTCGGAGGTCATTTATGAGAATATTGAGTATTGTTATATGTTTTGTATTAGTGGGTTTGTTAGTTGGCTCTTGCGCGAGGCCCAAAGGTGATACGCCTGCAGAAAAAAGGGCATTCGTTCTTCAAATGAAAGACAATGCTCTAGCCAAGCTCTATGCACAAAAGCCATATGCAAGGGATGTTGTAAATAAATCCGCCGGATATGCAGTGTTTAGCAACTTCAATACCCAGCTATTAATTGTAGGATCCGGAAACGGTTACGGAGTGGCCGTGGACAACTCAAACGGCAATGAGATTTTTATGAGAATGGCTGAGGGAGCAGTTGGTCTTGGAGTCGCATTTAAGGATTTTGAAGAGGTTATTGTTTTTAATAATAAAGAGATCTTCTACAACTTTATAACTGAAGGCTGGAACTATTCAGCACAAGGTGATGCTGTGGCAAAATATGATGATGATGGTGGCGCTGCGACAGGTGAGGTGCCGCTCAATTCCGACGTTGTGGTTTTTCAAATGACAAAAGACGGCATAGCTCTAAGGGCTACAATCGGAGCATCAAAATTCTGGATCGACGATGATCTAAATAATCCTAACTAGTATGTAGAAGATGAAAGAAAGACTTGATGAAATAAATGATGTTATTTTTAGCTTTATTTATAGACTTCTTCCAAATATTGGAGAGGACAGTCTTTTATCAATATTAATCACAGCAGTCATTGCAACAGTGCTTGCAATTATCTTTTATATTTTGGTCAAAGTAGTGACCAAATTTATCGAAAAAAAGATAATATCTTTTCAATCACGAAGAGTAAAATCCCTTAGGCTTCAGAATCAGGAGATTCTTACAGGACAACAA
>JBCCIH010000168.1 GCA_039028315.1 Thermodesulfobacteriota bacterium
ACGAACAACATTCGTGAACTCGAAGGCGCACTCATCCGGGCAACCGCATACGCCCAACTCACCAACGAGCCACTGACCCTCGACGTCGCCAAGAAGGTGCCTGAAATCGAATGGAGAATAAGAAGCCTTATACGCTGGAACGCAATGGCAATGGTTGTAAGAGCCAATAGGCTAGAAGAAGGTATTGGAGGCCATATTTCCACATTTGCCTCTGCAGCGGCCCTATATGAAGTAGCATTTAATCATTTCTTAAGAGGCAGAAACGAGAACCACGAGGGCGATATAGTCTATTTTCAGGGACACGCGGCCCCAGGGATTTATGCAAGAGCATTTCTGGAAGGAAGACTCAGCATTGAAGACCTGCAAAATTTCAGACGGGACCTAGTTCCCCAAGGCGGTCTAAGCTCGTATCCGCACCCATGGCTTATGCCCGAGTTCTGGCAGTTCCCCACTGTCTCAATGGGACTTAGCCCGATTATGGCAATCTATCAGGCAAGGTTTAACCGCTACCTTGAAGACCGTGGACTTAAAAAATACTCCGATGCCAGAGTGTGGGCGTTTTTAGGAGACGGTGAGACAGATGAGCCAGAGACACTAGGAGCTATCACTTTGGCTTCTAGAGAGCATCTGGACAATTTAATTTTTGTAGTTAACTGTAATCTTCAGAGATTAGATGGGCCGGTTAGGGGTAATGGTAAAATTATCCAAGAACTAGAGGCAATTTTCAGGGGCGCAGGGTGGAATGTTATAAAAGTACTTTGGGGAAGCAATTGGGACCCTCTAATTGAAAAAGATGAAGATGGCCTGTTAGTAAAGCGGATGACAGAAGCTTTAGACGGCGATTATCAAAAATACTCCGTGGCATCAGGGGAATATATCAGAGACCACTTTTTTGGCACTGACCCAAAAATAAAAGAAATGGTTAAGGACATGTCCGACAGTGAGCTTCAAAAGCTTAGAAGAGGGGGGCATGACCCAGAGAAAATCTACCCTGCATTTAAAGCCGCAATTGAAAATACAGGCTCACCAACTGTGATTTTAGCTAAGACAATTAAAGGCTATGGGCTTGGTGAGGCTGGGGAAGGTAGAAATATCACCCATCAGCAAAAAAAATTAAATGAAGACGAGCTTAAGCTATTTAAAAAACGCTTTGAGATACCGATATCAAATGAAGATGTTTCAAGGGCGCCGTTTTACAAACCGGCGGAGGACAGCCCTGAGATAAAATATATTAAAGAACGAAGAGAAGAGCTCGGCGGATACCTACCAAAGCGTGAGGTAATATGCGATCCGCTTAAACCACCACCTGAAAAATTATTTGAGGAATTCTATAAAGGCTCAGGCGATAGAGAAGTGGCTACAACTATGGCATTTGTAAGAATGCTTGCCAAAATGCTCAAGGATAAAAGTATCGGCAAACTTATAGTTCCCATTGTACCCGATGAAGCCCGCACGTTTGGAATGGAAGCTCTATTTAGACAAGTGGGCATTTACTCTCATGTAGGACAGCTCTACGACCCAGTAGATGCAGAGACGCTTTTATATTACAAAGAGGCGGTAGACGGTCAAATATTAGAGGAAGGTATCACTGAGGCAGGATCTATGTCTTCATTCATAGCTGCCGGAACCGCTTATGCAACCCATGGAATAAACACAATACCATTTTTCATTTACTACTCGATGTTCGGATTTCAGAGAATAGGCGATCTGGTTTGGGCCGCAGGGGATATGAAATGCAAAGGCTTTATGATAGGCGGCACAGCCGGAAGAACTACACTTGCGGGAGAAGGGCTTCAGCATCAAGATGGTCACAGCCATTTACTCGCATACCCGGTGCCGAATCTTAAAGCATATGACCCGGCTTTTGCTTATGAGATCGCTGTCATAATTCAAGACGGCATAAAGCGCATGTATCACGACAGAGAGGACCTTTTCTACTACATAACTGTCATGAACGAAACTTACATTCAACCCAAGATGCCTGAGGGGGCAAAGGAAGGAATCCTAAAAGGCATGTACAAATTTAAAAGCTCAGAGAAAAAAGACGCTCAGCTTCACGCTCAGCTTTTAGGAAGCGGAACTATTCTTAATGAAGTACTAAAGGCTCAGGAAGTTCTAGAAGAGAAATACGGCGTTGCCGCAGATGTTTGGAGCGTTACCAGCTACAAAGAACTATATAGGGACGGCCTAGATAAAGAACGTTGGAATATGCTGCACCCTTCAGAAATAAAAAGAGTGCCCTATATATCCCAGTGCTTAAACGATGCACCAGGAGTATTTGTAGCTGCATCGGATTATGTTATGGCTCTGCCTGACTCTATTTCTCAGTGGCTCCCTAGACCTCTTGTTTCACTCGGGACAGACGGATTTGGTAGAAGCGCAGGCAGAAAAGCTCTAAGGGACTTTTTTGAAGTGGACTGGAGATATATAACACTAGCAGTTCTTGCAGCACTCACGTGGGAGAAAAAGATTGATCCCAGCATTGTGGAGAAAGCAATACAGGATCTGGGAATAAATCCTAGCAAAGCAAATCCTATTCTTTCGTAAATATTAAGTAGCACAAAATATTTGATATAATTAAAGATAGATAAAATTTTAGAGGTATAAAGTTATGACTATTGAATACAAGCTGCCTGATCTTGGTGAGGATATCGAAACCGGCGATGTAATTGGGGTATTTGTTTCGGCCGGTGATAAAGTCTCTGAAGAGCAAGCTCTACTGGAAGTGGAGACAGACAAAGCTGCAATTGAAATTCCGGCTCCTTCCGGAGGAGTAATCAAAGAAGTGCACGTAAATGAAGGTGACACAATTAAAGTCGGTCAATTACTTGTGACTATAGATGACGGCAAGACAAATGGAAAAGATGAGCCTATAAAAGAAGATGCAAAAATTAAAACACAAGATGAGGCAATTGAAGAAATTGCGGAGAGGGAAGTTGAAGAAGAGATAAACGCTGATCCCGAGCCAGAGCCGGAGATAGAAATTGAAGCTGCCCCTGAAGATACAGAGGATGAAATACAAGAGGTGAAAATCAATGAGCCGGATGATGAAAGAAAGACAGAGCACACATCAAGCCCGGCTTCACCCTCGACCAGAAGACTCGCAAGGGAGCTGGGTGTAGACATAAGCCTTATAAATGGATCAGGGCCGGGAGGCCGCATCCTTGAAGAAGATGTTAGAAACTTTACCCCTGAGGCCAAGGCCAAACCAAAAGAAAAGCAAAAAGAAATTAAAGTTGAAAAACCAAAACCTCAGAAAAAATCTTCTGAGCTTAAAGCAGATAAATGGGGAGATGTAGAACGCACCCCAATGAGCAAAGTTAGAAAGCTTACAGCTGAGCGGCTCACCCAAGCTTGGGATGCGCCTCACGTCACTCAGTTTGATAAGGCAGACATTACCGATCTTGAGAAACTTAGAAAAGAGTTTGGCCAAAGCGTAGCAAAATCTGGTGGGAAACTAACTACAACTTCAATTCTGGTAAAAATAATAGCTTCGGCCCTAAAAACATTTCCTCAGTTCAACGCTAGCGTCGACATGGAAAATGGAGAAATAATCTATAAGCATTATTACAACATTGGTATCGCGGTCGATACAGACAGAGGGCTTTTGGTTCCTGTAATCAAGAACGCTGATGAAAAAAATATAACCCAGCTATCCGTAGAGCTTAGCGAGCTTTCAGAAAAAGCCAGAACAAAAAAGATATCAGTAGATGAGCTTCAAGGAGGAACGTTTACTATTTCAAACCTAGGCGGTTTAGGCGGAACATATTTCACGCCAGTAGTAAACGCGCCAGAGGTTGCTATATTGGGAATCTCAAGATCCAGAGTAGAGCCTGTGTATAGAGACGGCGGTTTTCTTCCAAGACTTATGCTTCCTCTATCATTATCATATGACCATAGACTAGTTGACGGGGCAGATGCTGTGAGGTTTTTACGCTGGATTGTAGAAGCGCTTGAAGAGCCGTTTAAACTTCCTCTAGAAGGCTAACTTTAAAATTATGAGCGAAGCTGAAAAAACACAAATAGCAATAATCGGCGCAGGACCGGGCGGGTATCCTGCTGCGTTTTTAGCCTCAGATTTAGGTCTTGAAGTTACTCTCATAGACCCTGAGGACAACCCCGGCGGGGTTTGCCTATACAGAGGTTGCATACCATCTAAAGCACTTTTGCACAGTGCAAAAGTCATTTCAGAAGCTGATCATCTTAAAAACCTCGGAATTAAATTTAATAAGCCCAAAATAGACTTGGACAAACTGCGCGATTGGAAAAACGAGGTTGTACAAAAATTAGTTGGAGGTCTGGGAATACTCTCCAGGCAAAGAAAAATTAACTACATTCAAGGTAGGGCATCGTTTATAGACTCCAACGATCTTATTATTGAGAAGGTAGATGGAACTAGTGAAGAACTAACCTTTGATTATGCAGTAGTTGCAACAGGCTCACGGCCCGCGCAAGTTCCTAGCTTTCCAAATGATTCGGAGAATTTACTGGATTCAACCAGCGGACTTGATTTGCCTGATATCCCCAAGACAATGCTTGTTGTGGGAGGAGGATATATAGGGCTTGAGCTGGGCACGGTTTATGCCGCGCTCGGAACAAAAGTATCAGTTGTAGAAATGACTTCAGGACTTATGCAGGGAGCGGATAGAGACCTTGTAAGAGTTCTTCAGAAAAGTTCTGAGAAGATTTTTGAGACTATAATGATGAGCACTAAAGTTACTGAAATGAAAGAAACTAATGACGGCATTTCAGTAAGTTTTGAAGGCGACGATATTGAGAAAGATGAGATAGTCTACGATAAAGTTCTTGTATCTGTCGGAAGAAAACCTAACATTGAGAACCTTGGATTAGAAAACACAAATGTGGATATAGATGAAAAAGGTTTTATAAAGATTGACGAGCAAAGAAGAACATCTGAGAACCACATATTTGCGATTGGAGACGTCGCAGGGGAGCCGATGCTGGCACATAAGGCAACACATGAAGGTAGGGTCGTAGCTGAGGTGCTGGCAGGCAAGAATGCAACCTTTGACCCTGCTGCTATACCTGCAGTTGTTTTTACTGATCCAGAGATCGCTTGGTGTGGGCTAACAGAAACCCAGGCCAAAGAAAATAAAATGAATGTTAAAGTTGCCCGCTTCCCATGGGGAGCATCAGGAAGGGCTACAACCCTTGATCGAAATGATGGCGTTACAAAACTCATCATTGATCCTGACACGGACAGAGTATTAGGCATGGGTATTGTTGGCCCAGGAGCCGGAGAGCTTATAGCAGAAGGAGTCTTAGCAATTGAGATGGGAGCCCTAGCATCAGATTTAGAGCTCACAATTCATGCCCATCCAACTCTCTCAGAGACTGTTATGGA
>JBCCIH010000169.1 GCA_039028315.1 Thermodesulfobacteriota bacterium
CTTCTTTCTGACTTCCATCTAAGTCTAGAAGCATCCCGTGGCCATTATAGTAGACAATTACAGAATCATTTTCTGATACTGTTTCAGTAAGCCACTTAAATCCCTTAACAACTCCTTTATACGTAGCATCTGAGTCAATCAGCTTTTTAATATTGCCTCTTGGGATTCCCATATTAGTTTCCAATGTTGAAGCAAAAAGGTCCACATCATTTTTGCAGACAGCTTTAATTTTCTGCCACGGCGGGCACGAGCCAATTGCAAGCACATAAATAGTTGAGGGATCAATCGGGGGTTGTTTACTAAGAGCACTTGTTGAACAAAGTGCAAAAATCGTAGTAACAATAAGAGCGAAAAGATTTTTATTATTAATCTTCATTGATTATTAATATACAACAAGCGGGCAACTGTCCTATAGAAAACACTGCAGAAAAACCTATCTAGTTCCGCCCTATTCTTCTGACTGGCTAACCGGGCAGTTTTCTACTTTTTCGCCGCCTAGTTTTTTGCAGTCATTCTCATCCTTTGCCAGCACACAAACCTCGGCTGATGAAATATTGCAAAACATGCCTGGATTTCCTTCTGATCCAAAGCCCACTACAGCTCTATCAAATGCATCCATAGCTGCTGCATTAAACGAGCCATAAGCTAGTCCAAGGACAGCAATAGCGAAAATAATAAGCAACCTTCTCATGAATATGCCTCCTAAAAATAACTTAATTACTCACCACTTGGCTGAGGACAACTATCTACTTTTTCGCCCTTAAGTTTTGTACAGTCATCTTCATTTTCTGCAAGTACGCAAACATTTACAGATTCTATGTTACAGAACATTCCGGGATTCTGATCCGAACCCAGCATCATCTGTGCACCCATGTTTTCTATATCCTTGGCTTGAGTATCTATTGATATGAAAGATACCCCAAATAAGATAAGGAGCATTACAACAATTATATTCTTCATACTTTAGCCTCCTAGAAATTATTATTGGAATTATTGTTCTTTAGGCAATGGACAAGAATCTACTTTTTTCCCTCTAAGCTTTTCACAATCCTCAGCTGTCTTTGCGAGCACGCACACCTCTTTAGATTCCACCTTGCAGAAAACACCAGCACTCACATCCGCACCTAATTCAACCTGTGCTCCCGCTTCCTCAAGCTGGTCAGCATATGAATAAGATGCAAATACAAACATAGCTAACGCTAATACCAATAATAGTCTTATCATGGATCTCCCTCTATATATTTATCTATTCAGTCTATTTTTCTTCTTCTGAGGAGGGACACGAGTCCACTTTCTTGCCCTCAAGTTTTTTGCAGTCCTCTTCATTTTGAGTCAGCACACAGACTTGAGCTGATTCTACATTGCAGAATTGTCCAGTGCCGATCTCCAAGTCCCAGCTTCCTTTATAAACTCCAGGAATTATTCCCGCCAAAGAAGTTGTTGCAAAAGCACTAAAGAGGAACGCCGCCAATATCATATGTCTCATGATAATTCCTCCTATATAGTGATATTATAACCCAGTTTATAGTTGGATTGTTAATAGAAAATATAATGCAGAGATGAGCCGGAATTTATGTGGTTCTAATATGCTTCTCCCAACCCTACCAAAATCTTCTGATCAATATGAACGCGGGAATAATTAGAAATGTTAGCAAGGAGCGCGGGCTTGTGCCTGATGACGCTAGTGAGCATGAATTGCTGCCGTCGCTACTTCTACCTCCCCCGTCTGGACCAGGTGAGATGGATGAAGGCCCTATAACTATAAATCCTGCTAAACCGCTAAGATCAATTGCAGGGTCAATTGTGGTGTTAGTGGCAGTATCGATCACCGAGACGCTTCGACCATTTAAATTTGCTACATATACATTATTCCCATCCGGCGTTACAGCAATGCCTACTTGCTGGCCCTCTCCAACTGGTATCGGATTACCTACAACCATGTTCGTATCTATATCAATTACCGTCACGGTATCGGTATTAACATTTGTTACATATAGGCTCTTACCATCAGGTGTAATAGTCATATATTGTGAAAACGCTACAACTTCAATAGACGTGTCTATTACCATATTAGTAGCAGCATCAATGATCGATATATGCTCAGCGTTAAAATTTGTCACATAAACACGGCTGCCATCTGGGGTTATTGCAATCCCAAAGGGCTGCTCCGCAACCTCTATTTGAGGCTCCGTAACCATGTTTGTTGCAGTATCAATTACTGCGACATCTGAGCCGCCAAAGAGTGCTACATATACGCGGCTTCCATCAGGAGTTATAGCAAGCTGTCCTAAGAGCGCCTCATTTAGATCAATCGGACCGCCTACGAGCATATTAGTGGATGTGTCTAATACAAAAACCCTGTCTGAGCCCTCGGGATTCTCAGCTACTATATAAGCCCTTGAGCCGTCAGGTGTTATTGCTATAGCACTAGAGTTCTGCCCGACATCTATAGGAGAACCAATGACCATGTTTGTTTCAGTGTCAACTTCGGTGACTTTGTTCCCAGTTACGTACATTCGCGAGCCGTCAGGAGTGATGGCCATTTGATTAGCGGTATTCTCGATTGATATTGGTGATCCTACCACCATCATGGTCGAGGTATCAATAACACTTAGATTTGAACCATCTCCCACGTAAGCAAAGGGCTGGGCATTACTTATTCCTGTGTAAAAAATTGCTAGAATAAAAACACTAAGAAGAATCCTCATTTTCCGTCCTCCAAAGGAGTATTTAAAATTGACACAAAAAACATTTAAATACAATTATAACTAAACTTGCTAATCTGTGCGCTGTTTGAGATGAATTCTGATAGCCGATATCTCTGAATAAGAGTCAAAGTTTTAGTATCATGACACTCTGCTGGATTTGACTTTAATTTGTTTTTTCCATAACATTTTGCATGCCTAAATCCTCTCAAAAAGCCGTAGTAGGAATCATCATGGGATCCCAGTCCGACTGGAAGACAATGGAGAATACGGCCCAAATCCTAGATGAGCTCAAGATTAAATACGAGAGCAGAATAGTATCTGCGCATAGAACTCCTGACAGGCTTTATGAGTACGCAAAAAGCGCACGTGAAAGGGGACTTAAGGTAATTATTGCAGGTGCAGGAGGAGCGGCTCACTTGCCGGGCATGACAGCCAGCATGACGAGTCTTCCGGTTCTTGGAGTGCCTGTAGAGAGCAGAACTCTTAAAGGGCTGGACAGCCTACTTTCAATTGCTCAGATGCCGGCCGGAATACCTGTGGGCACATTAGCAATCGGCACAGCGGGCGCAAAAAACGCGGCATTACTTGCAGCGGCAATCATTTCCACATCGGATGAGAAAACAGCGGCTAGACTGGACCAATTTAGATCAAAGCAGACAAAGAGCATTGCGACAAAACCTAAAAAAGATCCAAGCTCTGAAATACTAAAGAAAGTCACAAAGAAATAGCGGTTAGATTGAATAGGGATATTACTAGCACGGGATGAAATCTAAGGTTAAAACAATTGGAATTTTAGGAAGCGGGCAGCTCGGACGCATGAGCGCACTTGCCGCGGCAGAGCTTGGTATTAAGGTACATGTCTACTCTCCTGAGGCTGACAGTCCTGCAGAGCAGGTTAGTGCAAAAGGATTTGTCGGCGACTATACAGACAAGAAGAAATTAAGGGCGTTTGCTAAGAGCGTGGATGTGGTCTCGTATGAGTTTGAAAACATTCCTGTTGAGAGCGTCCGTTTTATTCAGAAAATTAAACCTGTATACCCCGATGACAAACTTCTGGAAGTCTCCCAAAACCGCATAACAGAAAAGAGCTATCTAAATAACATAGGTATACCCACAGCTAAGTGGGCCCCAATATACAGTCCTGAGGATATAGACAAGGCCGTCGGCGAGTTGGGAGGTAAGAATTTTGTACTTAAGACAACACGATTTGGCTATGATGGAAAGGGGCAGACAACTCATAAAGCCGGCGATAGCGCAAAGAGAAGTTTTAGTAAGCTTGGTTCAGATGAGCTGATACTTGAGGAAATGGTCAATTTTAAGTGCGAAATATCGATTATTATAGCAAGGGATAAGTTCGGCAAATCTGCGGTATACGGTCCTGTAGAAAATGTACACAAAAACCATATTCTTCACACTAGCACGGTGCCCGCAAAGGTAGATTCGAAAGTTGCGGCCAAGGCAAAAAGAGTTGCACGCAAACTGGCAGACTCAGTTGGATTAATAGGAGTTCTGGGACTTGAGATGTTTGTGACAAAAGACGGGCAGATTTTAGCAAATGAAATAGCACCTCGGACTCATAATTCAGGGCACTTAACTATTGATGCATGTGCCGCGTCACAGTTTGAACAGCACGTAAGAACTATTAGCGGACTTCCGGTTTCTGACCCTACCCCGCATTCAAACGCGGTAATGACAAATCTAATTGGAAATGACGTAAATCAGGTAAAAAAGTACTATGATATGAAAGGCGCTTGTATTCATATATATGGCAAAAGTGAGGCTAGAGCCGGCCGGAAAATGGGCCATGTTACCGTAATAAAACCTATTAAAAAGTAGCTCGATAACACTTTAAGTATAAATCCTAAACTACTACATACACTTATTTATTAACCAAGTTTTGCTCTACGCTTAAGATATATCAGTGATCCTATAAATAAAAATGTTGCGATAACAACAGATCCCCACCCAGATAGCGTAGGTACAGCCCTAGGAGGAAGCGGCCTGAGCGCGATTGCGCTTATATCAAAGCCTTCATCTTGCAACTCGACAACATAATCTATAATACCTCTGTCTGCGTCTATCAGAGCAATTTCAGTGCTAAGTGGAATAAACCTTGCTTCACTATCTATTGCTTCATTGACCTCATCTTCTGTGAATAGAAGAATTGCAAATTCACTTTGATCCTCTGTAAATGCATATGGACCAGATTCATTTCTAACTGCCCCAAAACCAAATCCAGCCGCCTCAACTAGCTTAATAGAGTCCATCGAGGCTACATGAATATTAGCTGCTATAGCTCTCGTTGATATATTTTCTGCAGCTTCGAGACCAAATCCAGCCAATGCAAGCTGCATTGTCGGAGTCGTTTCAGCAGTATCAGTATCAATTGTGAACATCCAAAGCTGGCTGTCTACATTTGCGGCGGCTTTTATGTCAGAATCTCCCCACGCTGCTATGCCAACATTATTTGAATCTATTTCGGGCTCACCAATAAACATAGCCTGAAAATCGCTTGCTAATTCATGGCGGTGAAAGTTATCGGTTTCTAAATTTTCGTAGCTGAAAAGAACACCTTTATCATCGATAGTTATATCGCTAATATAGTTGCTTATTCCGTGCGGCACGGCC
>JBCCIH010000170.1 GCA_039028315.1 Thermodesulfobacteriota bacterium
ATTATATAACCTACAATTAAAATGCTTAGTGCGCTTATTATTAGGCTTAATAAAAGGGCTAACATAGGCTCTATTTTATATTGAATTGTCTAGAATTGGAATAGTTAAAATAAAAGGGGCGACAAGCGCCGCCCCTTATTTTGAGATTAAGTTAATTTTTTTGAAAACGTCTTTTGGCTACAACTACAGCAAATATTCCAATCAGTGCTGCTAAAGTAATTAGCCCCCACTGAGATAGAGTAGGGACATTTTTAGGTCCTGTATTTAAGGCATTTACTAACTCATCACACCTCTCCCATGAATAGAAGTATCCATTAATAGTGATACTACCTGCTTGAGGATCTGCAGCTGCTATTTCCGCAGAAATACTAGCTAGTTGTTCTGCGGGTACATTCATAGCAAAAGTCAAAGTATCATCTCCGGTACCGCAATCAATACTTTGTGCATCATTTGTGACAAGTAAAACTCTATTTCCTATAGTAATTTGATCATCATCATTAGATGTAGTTACTGCGTGGGCTCCTTGATTTGATATTGTAAATGTGGTGTTGCTTAATTCAACTATGTCGTTACCGGCTGCTCCATTTACACCTGCAGATCCGCATTCCAAAACGGCATTGTCTATGATAATTGTATCATCTTCGCTAGCGGCGTTTATACATCCGGAAGTATTGATTATTTTACTCCCGTCTAAGACATTCATTGTATCATTACCAGTACTCAAATTAATGCTAGGTCCAAGCATTATAGTTGCACCATTCATATTTAAAATATCATCTCCAGCAGATAGAGATATAAAATCCGGTCCAGTAATACTTGAGCCTTGGTTCATGTTTACAATGTCATTCAAAGTTGTTGTTTGAAGTCCATTATTGTCATTTCCATTACATTCAACCAATTGACCGCCGCCCGGCAAAGTATCTACAACATCACACTGAGCATTGGCTGTTAGAGTTAAAATTGATGAAGTTAGAACTAGAAACAATGTGGCTACTAGTATTGTATTAATTGTTTTCATTACATCCTCCTCTACATTGATATTTTAGTTTATACACTACATCAAAGAATAGTTCAACATATGGCCAAAATTCAATATAAAATATTATTAGTTTGCGTTTCTTTGACACTGCTTCATTAAAAACCTAAACTACAGGGGTATGGAAAAACCGGTTTTATATCTTATTGACGGAAGCTCTTACATATTCCGCGCCTATTATGCAATCAGACATTTGAGTAACTCAAAAGGCTTTCCGACCAATGCAGTTTATGGTTTTACCGCAATGCTTTTTAAATTTTTAAAAGACTATGAGCCTACTCATCTGGGAATAGTCTTTGACTCGAAAGGCAAAACCTTCAGAGATGATATATATCCCCTCTATAAAGCCAATAGAAGTGAACCGCCTGAGGATTTAGTCCCCCAATTTGAAAAGATATTTGAGATGGTAGATGCCTTTAATATCCCTCAGGTTCAGCTAGAAGGCTATGAGGCCGATGACCTTATGGGCACAATTTCTGTAGAGGCAGAGAAGCAGGATGCAGAAGTTATATTAGTGACAGGGGATAAAGATTTCTGCCAGCTCGTGTCTGATAAAGTTACTCTTTTGGATACGATGAAGAATAAAATCACCACCACAAAAGATGTGCAAGAGAAATACGGCGTAAAACCCGATAGGGTGATAGATGTTTTTGCGCTTGCAGGTGACGCAGTAGACAACATACCGGGTGTTAAGGGCATCGGAGAGAAAACGGCTGTCAGTCTGATCTCTAAGTATGGCTCTTTAGAAGAGCTCTTTAAGAACTTGGATGAAGTTACAAAAAGGCAAAAAACTTTAATTGAAGAAAAAAAAGATGACGCAGTGCTAAGCAAGGAGCTAGTAACCATAAAGACGGATATCGATATTAATACAGATATCAATACTTTTGAGTATAAGGGATTTGATAATGAGAAGTTAAAAAAGATATTTAGCGAGCTCGAATTTAAAAACCTAATTAGAGAGCTAGGTGATGACGCCGGTTCTGATGACGATACTCAGCAAAACAGCACAGTTTCTTATGATGACTATCATCTTGTGCTATCAGAGTCAGATTTAGACAAAGTAATTAAGAAGATTAACAAGACCAAAGAGCTTTCAATAGATTTAGAGACAACTTCCCAATATCCTATGCTGGCTTCTATTGTAGGAATTGTGCTTTGTCCCCAGGCTCATGAGTCCTATTATGTTCCAGTTGCTCATAGAGCACTTACAGACGCATCAACAAATCAGCTCAATTTAAATTTGGTACTGGAAAAACTTAAACCCATATTGGAAAGTGAGAAAATTTCTAAGATAGGACAAAATCTAAAATATGAACTGGTCGTATTAGCAAAATACGGTCTTGATCTAAAAGGTATAACTTTTGATACAATGATTGCGGCTCATTTAATTGATTCCTCAAGAAACAGCTATAGTCTCGATGAGCTTTCAAGATATTATCTTGGTCACCAAATGATTTCATATAAAGATGTGACTGGGAGCGGTAAGTCCAAAATTGGTTTTGACGAGGTAGAGCTTGCAGTTGCTCGGGATTATGCGGCTGAAGATGCGGATGTAGCAATGATTCTTAGCAAAGTTCTTGCTCCTGAGCTTGATGACATGAAGCTCACCAAAGTCTTCAGCGATGTTGAGCTTAAGTTCTTAAGAGTTTTAGCTAAAGTAGAAATGAACGGGGTTAGAGTTGATGCGGATAAGCTTAAAGAACTTTCAAAAGAGTTTGAACTAGCGCTCAAAGAAATAGAGAAACAAATCTACTCGGAAGTCGGATATGAGTTTAATTTAAACTCTCCAATTCAGCTAAGAGAAGTACTATTTGAAAAACTTGATCTTCCGCAAAAAAAACTCACCAAGAAAGGGGAGCCCTCAACAGATGTTGAGGTATTGACTGATCTTAGCAAATTTCATCTGGTTCCCGAGAAAGTGCTTGAGCATAGAACACTATCTAAACTTAAATCC
Source organism: Thermodesulfobacteriota bacterium (assembly GCA_039028315.1). NCBI lineage: Bacteria > Pseudomonadati > Thermodesulfobacteriota > Thermodesulfobacteriota bacterium. Next base: position 2,991 of record JBCCIH010000170.1, read on the forward strand.
ACCTATGTAGACTCTTTGCCCAGGCTAATAAACCCTGATACAAATAGGATACACACATCCTTTAATCCAGTAGGCTCATCGACCGGCAGGCTCAGTTCGAGCGATCCTAATCTGCAGAACATTCCTATCAAAACAGCCCAGGGAAGGCGTATCAGAGAAGCTTTTGTGCCGGAGAAAGGCTATACGCTACTTTCTGCGGATTACTCTCAAATAGAACTAAGACTGCTAGCTCATTTTTCGGGTGACGATAGTTTGATAGAGGCTTTTCAAAATGACAGCGATATTCACAACAGAACAGCTGCAGAAATATTTGGAGTCACTGAGGATTTAGTAACCCCAGATATGAGAAGGCTCTCAAAAAATATAAACTTCGGCATTATTTACGGCATCAGCGCATTTGGTCTGGCCAAACAGCTTGGCACCTCGGTATCGATCTCAAAAAGCTATATAGATGAGTACTTTAAGCGCTATGGTAAGGTAGAAGAGTATATCCAAAAATCGATCTCTGATGCTCAAACAAAGGGCTATGCAGAGACAATACTTGGGAGAAGACGGCCTATTCCAGAGCTTGGTTCAAATAACAGGGGGCTTAGGGGATTTGGGGAGCGTACTGCAATGAATACGCCTATCCAAGGATCAGCCGCTGATATAATAAATATCGCCATGATCAGAATAAATGATGAATTGGCAGATTATGAGTCTAGAATGATTCTCCAAGTACACGACGAGCTTTTGTTCGAAGTCAAAAATGATGAGTTAGAAAAACTTTCCAAGATGGTAAAGGAAGAAATGGAAGGCGCATGGGAGCTTATAGTTCCGATAAAAGTTGATATGGGCACAGGTGAGAACTGGGCCGAAGCTCACTAATCTCACAATTGTATAACCCGCTTCGCTATTTAATTCCCACCACTTACTAAAGTACAGGTTCCTGTTTGAGCCATGGAATTGCCGGATACCCTAACAGCATCTTTGTCTCCGGTGATTGTGCAGTTGTTCTGAGGATCAATAAGCACCGCAGAATTTCCAGAAGTCCGTATACCGTTTTGTCTGTCAGAGGTAATGAAAATATTATTGTTAATTGGGTTTGAAGTCATTGAAACTGTTACAGATGAGTTGTCCTGTGTGCGTATGCCGTCTTGTCTCGCGCTTAGGTTTATATCCTCATCAGCCTGTAAATTAACAAATCCGAAGCTTGATGTTGTAATACCCTCAGAGCAATTAATCAATGAAATGCTCTGAGCTGTTATTTCAACCCTGCTGTCGCCTTTGGCTCTTATACAGTTATTGCCTCTACCGTTGATTTGAAATGTAGCCTCAGTTGAATTGAAAATTACTTCATCAAAACTTGATAGTCGGATTCTTCTTTGGTCAACCGTCCATTCTGTGAATATGATCTCAGGTGTAATGGTGTCGATTATTTCATTTAGCTGTACATCACTTCCTCTGGTCACACTGATGGTTCTTGAGAGAATAAAATCATCGCCCTCAAACTCAATTCTAGGGCTGTCATCATCTGGCGTGTAGGTGATTCTAAAGTCGCCCGCATTATTTGTGCGGTCTGAACTACGTCTTCTGTTACCTTCAAAAATGCTCACTCTTATACCTGATACATCTCCAGAGCCTCCTATGACTTCTTCAACAGTTCCGCGTATAGTGGTTTTGTTATTACCTCCGCCTCCACTGCTTCCGCAGCCGGTTATACCAGTTGCCATATATGAGGTTGCAATAATTAGGATTACTAGAAATGTGTTTAGGTTTAAGAATCTTGCCATCATATCCTCCGAGCATTAAGTGGTTTTAAATAAGCAATAACTATATAATAACTGATAATACCTCATTTTACATATAGAAAATGCGCCCCATATAAGAGCGCATAATCTATATGATTTTCGTTTTTAATAGGCTGCAAATGAGTACTGCCAGCCTGCAGTTAATACAAAATCTGTCTCAAGCTGAGGTCCATCTAAGTCCTGATAGATCGGGAAGCCCATCTCGATTGCAAGTCGTTGCCCCTTTATAAACTTTGGACCCTCAGGGACATAAAAATTAAGCCCGAATAAAAGATCTAGCCTGTTTCCGCCCCTTAGGTTGGGATCCGCAGTCGGCACGACCGCAGGGTTTAACGCAGGGTCTGCGCCGTCAATATTTCCCCAAAACTGCCAGTCGAGCCTACCAGAAGTGCTTATCCAGTTATACCAGTCATATGCTCCCCATGCAGTTAGATCAAGCACATTGCCCAGGGTATAATCCCTATCGTTTTCTCCCAGTCTGATAACTCCGCTAACCTGCGATCCCCAGGAAATATTATTAAACTGCCCAAGGTAAGTTATACCGGGCAGGAGATC
>JBCCIH010000171.1 GCA_039028315.1 Thermodesulfobacteriota bacterium
ACTCGGTGTTTCATAAGCCCAATGGCAAATACATAATCGTCTTTTTCTATGAATTCATATACCTCAAATGCCTCTGTATCAAAGAGCTCGCCTAGGATGGCAATAAATTCTCTTGCTCCCTTCTTGCCATGAAAAGTTCTATAGTTAGGGACGGTGTCGGGCCCAGGGGCTGAGAACACGGCGTCTTCATGTACAGCTTCAATCGCCTGATCTAGATCCTGATTGAAAAGGGCTGATAAAAATTTTTGAACTGCATTATCGCTCATCACTGTTCTCCGTTAATTTTTACATATCTATTTTATAAACACTGTCGGGCTTAATTTTAAAAATCACCCTTACATCGCCCTCTTGATGATATGGGTATTTATCCTGCCCAATGTACTTCTTCGCCAAAACATCTGTATGCTCAAACGCACCATCATGGGTTTCTTCAACCACTTTTCCCCTTATCATTGCCTGACGGTAGGGGTTCTCAGAATCAACTATTGCAAGTGCGACTCTTGGGTCCTGTCTGAAATTATCTGTTTTAACACGTCCCTCTGCAGTGTTTAGTAAAATGTGCTCGCCGTCTGTGTCTACCCACATAACGCTTACCTGTGGGGAGCCGTCAGACATAAGGGTTGCCACGGAGGCAAATGCGATTGAGTCTTTAATAAGTTTTTGTACAAACTCGTCTAGTGCCATAGTTCTTCTCCTTGTTATTTGTTTATAAAATCAGTATAGCTTGAGAGTAGTGAGCTACAAAGCGGATTAATAGCTGCTTAACATTTAGTCTAATAATGAAAAAGGGGTACTCCGTATGAAGTGCCCCTTTTTTAGGTAATGATTCCAAAAATCTTTTATTTATTGTTGTAGTTGTCTTCTTCTAAGATAAATTGCTGCTGCACCTAAGAGTAAAACACCTGTGATGATAAGACCCCATTCAGACATTGTAGGCACTTCCAGTTCCTCTCTACCTAAAAAGGCTATGGCGCCCATTTGGTTAAATGGCCCGGTTGAGAGTCCAATTACCTCAATATCTCCAGTCTGTGCATTTAACTTTATTAAGTTTGAGCCAGACATAAATTCTACTCTGCCCTCAAGTTCTAAATCTCCAGGTGGTCGAAAATCAGGAGTAATAAACTCTACAAGCATACCAAAGAGCTCACCAGTTCCCGGATGTGCATCCAAAGTACTTATGGCAACAAGCTCCGGAGCTTCTGGTGGAATGTTTAGTGCGGCTAATTTAATGGCACTACCTATAGCAGCATTTAGCATGTTAACATCGCCCGTGTTAACTAACCTATCAGTTGTATGATATAGCTGGTCCATGGCTGAAAACCCGATCGCATCAAATGATCGTCCTGTTCCCGTCAGACCTACAAGAGAGGCTTTGCCGGTTAGGGTATCAATTGTAGCAAGAACCTCATCTTCTTCTTCAGGATCTATAAGTCTGTTTAAACCCTGGTTACCCCCGCCGCCACCAATGAGAACTCCAGAAAGACCGTTTACTATGGCAAAAAGAGTGCCGTCTGATCTAAATGATATATCAGTGACAATAAGTTCAGACTGAATTCCTAAAGAACCTATTAGTGTTCCTTGACCCGTTGCTATATCAATCTCTACTAATAGCTGTCCATTGTCATCTTCTTCCATTCTGGCTTCTGGAGATACTTCTTCGCCTACGGGAGGCCCATTGTCTTCATCCTCCGGTAATCTTAGACAGACGGCAAAAGCTCTATCAGTTGCCGGCTCGAAATCAAGCCCTGCGCAACCAAAAAACCCTGTCTTTCCTATAGGTGTAACTGCTCCTGTCGCGGGGTCAATTTCATAGAGCATTGCTTGAGGAAACTCTTCCTCTTCATCCATGTTGAATTCTATTTCAGGTATCTGGCCATCATCATTTGGATCATTGGCCTCCTGTGCTATTCCTAGTAGCCTTATGCCTGCAGCACTGCCTTGTAAAGTAAATGAAAAAAGCATTGTAAAAACAACTAAAGCGCTAAATAAATATCTCATTTGTTATCCCTCCATTATTTGCTTCCTTCTTCTTAGGTAAACTACCGCCGCTCCTAAGAATAGTACGCCAGTGATAATCAGTCCCCACTCAGACATGGTTGGAACTTGTCTCTCGTCTTGGTTTAAAGCCGCTATAGCACCAAAGAATTCGGGCGGGTTGCCATCTGCATCAATTAAGTCTGTTGGCCCGACCCCGCTAATCACACCTGTTTGAGGGTCTATAGTGGTTAAATAAAAACCTGGGATTGAAAAATCAACCCTGGGTGCAAGTTCATCATCTGTTAGATCTCGACCATCTGGTTGCTGAGGGAATATGAGGAGCATTGAGAATAATTTGTTCTTTTCTGTGGAAAAGTCCATTGAATAGATCAGGCGAAGAGACTCTGGACCAACAGGATAAACTATGTCCGCAAGTTTACTTGCAAGGGCTGTGCTTTCATTTAGCATATGAGTTGCTGCATCTTCGAAGTTCTCTGCCGTATGATAAAGTTTTCCTATAGGGGAGTGTCCAATTGTTCCAAAGATTCCTCCGGTTCCAGTTGCGCCGACGATTGAAGCTTCACCAGTCGTAGTGTTAATTCTGAGAAGAGTGGCTTCTGTAATCTCCGGAAGCACTCTAGCTTCAGGGTTTAATATTATTTCTTCATCAATGACTTCCATTCCACCATCCCCCGGATTATCAGGAAATGACGTCACTACACCAAATAATACTCCGTTTGGATTAAAGGAAATGTCTGTCACTCCTGAGTCGGTCTGATCCGGGCTTATGCCCAAAGGCCCTATCTCAGTCGCCATACCAGTCTCTACATCAATTAAAACCAGTATCTGACCTACGTCCTCAGGGTCTACTCTAGTCTCTGGAGCTAATTCTGGGTTGTCTGGTCCAATAAGTATTGGCATATCAGGATTTTCTTTCAATCTTTCACATACACCAAAAAGCCTATTTGTTATAGGTTCAAAATCTAATCCGATACAATCTTGAACTCCCATCCCACCTATTCTGGTTGGCTCTCCTGTATCAGGATCAATCTTGTTTAGAAAAGATTGTTGCTCTTCCACCTCAAATGCTTCTACCGCTTGAGAGGTAGCGTAAAGCTCAGCGTTGGCACTTAAAGAAAATCCAAATGATACAGCTATGAGTAAAACTATGAGTGAACTTAAAAGAATTCTCATCTTCTATCCTCCATAGAAATTTGTTTTTATCAGATCCTGAGGCAAACAAGTGAGTAAAAATAGGACGGGCAGCCCCTTCTCAAAAATGGATTTAGCCTCTGAATTCTGTAAATCAAAAAATTTCAGGTTTAAAAGATGAATACTGAGAGGATCTACAATTTGGTCATGTAATGCTCAGCATTTCCCGCCATCTTTGTACCTATATATAATTTTAGCACGATCGCTCAGAAATGACAATCTCTTTGAATATAGAAATATAATGAGATAGATAGGTTGCATAGGGATGAAATAAAAAAGGGGCACACCCTAAGGAATGCCCCTTTAAAGGATATAATGTTGAGAAAATTTAAATTTCTGTGTTTAGTCTGCGTCTTCTTAAGTATAGAACTGCTGCACCTAAGAAAAGAATACCTGTAATGATTAGCCCGTACTCCGACATTGTCGGTACCATTCTAGGCTCGCCTTTTACGGCTATGGCCAGCATGGCCTCTTGAGTACCTGCTGTCTGGCCAATTATGTTTAGTAGGCCAGTGTTTGGATCTATCATGGTTAAAAAGCTTCCAGTTGCTGCTATATTTCTTGTGGCAAGCTCTGCGGGAGAAGGTCCATCGTCATCATCATCTTCTTCTGCAAGAAAGAACCCGTACATGTTACCAGATGTCATGTCTGCATCTTTAGAGCTTATTGATTTACGGAAATCAGCAAAGTCTGCGGGAGGAATAATATCGCGGACATATGTTGAGACGCCGCTGAACTGGTTTAACATGCGTGACTCTAAGAAGTCTGCCTCTTTTAGGAAAGATGTGGCACAATGATCCAGAACCTGAGCTGCTGTGAACCCTATAGCGGCAATTGAATCTTGAACCCCTGTTTCACCAACAGGAGTAAATGCCCCAGTATTCAAATTAAGTATTCCAAGTGCATTACCCTCTAACTCCTCAACGTTGTTTGTTGTCTTTAGTATGCTACCACTGCGCTGACAAGACTGGCAAATAAAATAGGCAAACAAGACGCCGTCTTCTCTGAAACTGATATCAGTAATGAAGTTTCCGTCATATCCAATTCTGTCACCGAGCGGTCCTATTTCAGTGCCTTCACCAGTATTTTTATCTATGAGAACAAGAAATTGTCCTATTCCTTCGTCCTCTCCCAATTGTATGATATCTCCTGGAAATCCATTATCATCGTCTTCTAATATTCTGTTGCAAACTGCATAGAACTCTCCAGTACCAGGATGTATATCCAAACCAGCGCATTCCCTAAAACCTGTTGAGCCGACCTCGGATTTTTCTCCGGTCTGAGGGTTAATTGTGTAGAGTGTAGTGGGGCCAAAAGTCATTTGAAATATTTGTCTGGTATCAAAATCAATAATATCAAAATCATCTTCGATAATAACCTCACTTCCGAGTGCATAAATTGTTGTCTGAGCATTTGCTGATATACCAAATAGTAACAATACGGCTATAGCAAATGTTATGGATTTAATAGTTTTCATCTCACATTCCTCCATATAAGAGTTTTTAAGTCTTTTTTTGCATGTACTTCGAACAAATAAGATCCAATTTGCAAAAAAATACGTGCGATGGGTCTATAAGTTCTTTATGAAGTACTAAATATGAGGTTTGAAGTGAAATTCGCTAAGATTATCTACAAAAGGGCTTTGTAATACTTAGCATTTTCCCGCCATCTTCTAACCTACTTAAGATATTAGCATGATTGCAAAATAATTACAATTCATAGCTATATATATAACGATAGATATAGTGGTAATTCTAGGGTGGAGTGTGCTTGTATTAGATGGATATAAAAAAGGGGCAGACCTAAAGGAATGCCCCTCGTAAAGGATATAATGTTGAGAAAACTTAGTTTTCTGTGGTTAATTTACGTCTTCTTAGATATAAAACTGATGCTCCAAGAAGAAGAACTACTGTTACAATTAGACCATACTCAGACATTGTAGGCACGTTTCTGGTCAGTTTGCTGTTTACTGCGATTGCACTGAAATCAGTGTCTAGATCTGAGATCTGACCAAGAATTTCAATAGCTCCATTTTGTTGATTGATTGTAATTAGGAATGAACCCTCAGGACC
>JBCCIH010000172.1 GCA_039028315.1 Thermodesulfobacteriota bacterium
ACTGAATCCTGCGCCTCTCTGTCAAATTTTATGTCCTTTGCCATTTTCTCTACTTCCTCCTGTTATTTTTATGAATCAAGTATTGCTAGAATGGCGGCTTCTTCGAGGATAAGACAATCTTCCCCGTTCACTTTAACCTGTGTACCACCATAATTTACAAACACAACTCTATCGCCTTTCTTTGCGATTAATGGCATTACAGAGCCATCCATTTGAAGTCGACCATTGCCCACTGCAAGAACTTCTGCTTCCTGAGCCTGTCCCGCTTCTGCACTTTCTGCGGTCTCCGGTATGATAATTCCACCTTCAGTGGTTTCCGGTTCATTGATCGGCTTAAGTAAAACCTTGTCGCTAAGCGGTTTTATAGCCATTTTTGGTAATCCTCCTGAACAAAATTTTTAAGTTATTTGTTGACCCATTTAGTAAAAACTTAGATATAAAGTATGCACGAAATTAAAAGTGTCAAGGGTAATATAGAAAAAACATTTTAATATCGAGCAAAATCGATTCAGATACGAGAGTAAGATAGATATTGTTTGATCATAATATGCTATATTTATAAGTGGTAGGTATTTTCCTAAAGTATTGTTCTTCAAGGACAGCAGACCTTATTGTAAGTCCAATTTGGAGGGTGGGATGCACATAATTTCCATAGCACTATTACTTTTTCTATCACTTTATTTTAATGCAAATGTCTTTGCTCAAACCCCGGTTGACTGTGCTGATATAATCGACAACCTTAGGGAATTTGGATCTGATGTGCAGACTACAGGCAGTGTTCCTGGAACTGGTGACACGATGAACTATCTCGTGGTCGGCAATCCCAATGCAAGTGAGGCTATTGTATATATTCCGGGCACTAACTCAATTATCCCTGATTGGCCAGTGCAGCTTTTTACTAATTTGACTTCAAGCCCTAATTTAAAACATAAGTTTCCTAATGCGCAAAACAGCCTGTGTTCAGAATACATATTAATCTTTATAGACTTTCCCGGAGTTGCAGGAAGCACTCTTACAACTACTCTAAGCTTTGATTCAGTGTCTCAAGATATTTCGCATGCGATAGAATCGGCTATTTCAGATTTTGGACTTACAATAAATAAGGTGCACGTGTATGGCTGGTCATTAGGTAGTCTTACAGCACTTAGGTTTGCAGAGGATAATCCGGGGAATCTGCCCTTGGGAACGCTTTTTTTATCCGGCACAAAGCCAGGCGGAACAGCTGACGGTAATATCTCCGGCTGTGTCGGAGAGGCTTGGGACTTACTTGAAACCGATAAGAGAATAAACCTTGAGAGAAATATAGTCCGTCTAATGTTTCCCTACGAAAACCAACTGCCCTATAATGGGCAAAGTGATAAGTGCTCAAGGATTGACAAAATCACTGATAATCCCAATGTAGAGCTAAGCCCATGCAATACTCAAAATGGTTGCAGTACAACTCCTTGCAGCTCAGAGGAAATGTGTGGCCGCACATTAGAGAGCTTTATAATAAACAGGGCCACAGGAAGTAAATGGGAAGGCGGGGTTCCAGCAAGTGTCTATAACCAGCAAAGAGCGCTTGATAAGTCTTATGATGCATGCAGCTGTTTTCCTGATGACGACAATTGCTTTTGTTCTAACAATACAATGAACTTTACCCCAGATGACGGGTCCACATGCAACTGTGATAAATTTGCACCTAATCATGCAAGGTGTTTTCCTCTTACAGATCCAACTTCTTCAATATTGGGCTGCTCAGAGTTATCCAGCTCAGAAGGAATCGTAGTATTCAATGCTAAAGAGGATATTTTCATCCAGTGGCTTTATGGATTTTATTTAGCTGCAGGTTATAACAATGAAGCGAGCGGTTTTGCTAAATTTATTAACTATGACATAGACCAGGGACTTCAGGCTGGCCACGGATTGCCGCTGCAAGCACCATCTTGGATGCAAGATAAAATTTATGATCATCTCAAGGGTAGCTCTGAGTGTGACGTCTTTGATGTGCTGTTTGAGGGATCTCAAGACGGGGTTCCAACTGTTGAATTAAAAAGGTCAGTGCCGACTATAAGCCAGATAGGGCTGATTTCCTTGGCATGTATCTTAGGATTTTTAGCTGTATTTACTATTCACAGAAGATCTGGAACAAGAGAGAATTAGATACTGACTTCAAAAGCGTTTTTTAAAATTTCTGTCTCCCCTGAATTCAGATCAACGGAAACAATATCAAAACGCATGTCCTTGGATTTAATTTTCATCTCCTCTATATAGACAAAAGCCGCGGCAAGTAGTTTTTTCTGTTTGGCATAAGTGACTGCTTCAATTGCTGATCCATAATCAGTTCGGCTTCTTGCTTTGACCTCAACAAAGCAAAGAACCTTATTTTTGTCCTCTGCTATTATGTCTATCTCCCCTTGGCGGACTCGGTAGTTTTTTTCAAGAATTTTGTATTTATCTTTTTTAAGGCACTTACATGCTAAGTCCTCTCCTCTTCTTCCTGCTGCTTTTGTGTTAGTTGTCATGGGGACATCTAAAGAGAAACTGTTTCACTCCTCCTCTAGTTTCTTTTTTAACTCGGCCAGTTTTGTAAGCGCATCAAGCGGGGTCATGGAATTTGTATCAATCTCAAGGAGCTCTTCCACAATCGGGTGAGTAATTTCTTCTTCTGTAGGATTATCATTAAACAGAGAGCTTTGCCCCCCGAGTATGGAATCTCTTAGTTGTGACTGCGACTTTTCTAAATTTAACAGAACTTTTCGGGCCGATTTGATAACCCCTTCAGGAACACCAGCTAATTTAGCTACCTGAATACCGTAGCTGTGAGAGGTAGCTCCGGGAACTAGTTTTCTAAGGAACACTATTTTGTCCCCGCTCTCTTTTACATAAATATTGTAGTTTCTAGTTCTTTTCTTAGATATGGCAAGCTCTGCAAGCTCATGGTAGTGAGTTGCAAAAAGTGTTTTTGCCCCCTTGTCATGAAGAAACTCGGCCACAGCCCAGGCAATGCTCATTCCATCAAATGTGCTAGTGCCCCTGCCAATCTCATCTAGAATAACCAAGCTCTTATCGGTTGCATGGCGGAGAATATATGCAGTCTCAACCATCTCTACCATAAATGTAGACTGCCCCTTTGCTAGATTGTCTGAGGCGCCTACTCTGGTGAAGATCCTATCGCATATTCCAACCTCAGCGCTGCTTGCAGGAACAAAGCTGCCCATCTGCGCCATCAACACACTAAGTGCGACTTGTCTTATAAGTGTCGACTTTCCGGCCATGTTTGGGCCTGTGATTATAAGCACCTGGTTTTCTTTGTTATCAAGCTTTATATCATTTGGAACAAAGCCCTCTCCAAGCTCCATTCTTTCAATCACAGGGTGGCGGTTGTTTTTTAGCGCAAGGTTTTTAGACTTTGTAATCTCAGGCCGTACATAATCATATTTTTCCGCCGCCTCACAAAGAGATGATAGAACGTCAATTCTTGCAATGAGACTAGCTGTTTTTCTAACCCTATCTGAATGAAGCGCCACTTTGACTCTAACTTGCTCAAAGAGCTCTTTTTCTATATCTAGTATTTTGTCCTCGGCACCCAATAGCTTCTCTTCATAATCCTTAAGCTCCTGCGTGATGTATCTCTCTGCATTTACGAGTGTCTGTTTTCGTATATAGTGCTCAGGAACTGAGTCTAAGTGAGTTTTGGTAACCTCAATATAGTAACCAAACACTTTGTTATATCCGATCTTAAGAGAAGTAATGCCGGTTGCCTCTTTTTCTCTTCCCTCAAGCTCTGCAATCCATTTTTTACCGTCCCGCCTTATGGACCTGAGCTCATCGAGCTCTGCGTTGACACCTTCTTTGATTATCCCGCCTTCCCTGGATGAAACAGGCGGCTCTTCCACTATCGCATCATCGAGCATCTCTCTAATGTCATCTAAATCATCAATATCTTTTGAAACCTGCTTAAGCGCTTTTGAATCTGAGTTATCAAGTTTCTCTTTAATATCTTTTATATGAGCGGATGAGTCTCTAAGAGAACCCAAGTCTCTGGGCCTTCCTTGGGTGGTTGATATTCTTCCAATCAGTCTTTCAATATCGCTTATTTCCTTGAGCACTGCCCTTATGTCAGTTTTTAACCTGGGGTCAGTTCTAAATTCACTAACGCTATCTAACCTTTCTTCTATATTCTTCTTATTTATAAGAGGGTTTGCTATCCAGAACTTAAGCATCCTGGCTCCCATAGCAGTCATGGTTTCATCGAGCACCCAAAACAGAGTTCCGTGTTCACTCTCACCCCTAATTGTGTTTAGGAGCTCTAAATTTGTTTTAGTTGAGTCATCAATTAATAAATAATCAGACTTCTCATAATATTGAGGCTCATCTAAGGGAGGCATCTCATCCATCTGAGTGTCTTTTAAATACTGGATCAAAGCTCCTGATGCAGTGATAGAATCAGGGTGCTCTTCAAGCCCAAAAGGTTCAAGGGTTTTTGCAGACAGATGCTCTAATAGTAGCTCTTTTGAACGGTCAAGGTCCCAGATCCATGGGTCAAGTTCTGTTACTAAAATATTGTGAGACCCTATCAATTCTGATCTTGAGATATTTCCTCTAGTTTCTTCATCCTGAAGTAATAGTTCTTTAGGCTCTATTTGTGAGAGCTCATCTACTAAGGCATCTAATGAACTAAAAGAAGTTGTTCTAAAAGTGCCGGTTGATATGTCTGTGTAGGAAAAACCGTAGGAATGGTTATTTACATAAACGCTTGCAAGATAGTTGTTTGACTTAGAGTCTAATTTTTCAGTGTCTATTATGGCACCAGGCGTGAGGACCCTTACGACCTTTCGTTTAACAACGCCTTTAGCGGTCTTTGGGTCTTCTACCTGCTCGCAAACGGCAACTTTGTGTCCTTCTTTAAGTAGCTTGGCCAGATAGGGCTCAGCACTGTGAAATGGCACTCCGCAAAGCGGCACCGGATTTTTGCCTGATTTGTTTCTGGACGTAAGAGCTATGCCAAGCACTTTTGATGCGACCTTGGCATCGTCGTAGAACATCTCATAGAAATCTCCAAGACGGAAAAAAAGGATAGAGTCCGGATACTCCTTTTTAATGGAAACATACTGCTTTAGCATCGGGGTCTGCTCTGACATTGCTAGATGATTATATCAATTAAGGGTTAAAGTCTCAATTTAGGAATAAAAAAAGGGGCTGACACTAGCGTGAAAGCCCCTAAAATTTTTTGTGAAAAGTTTTAGAGTTTAAGCAGTAGC
>JBCCIH010000173.1 GCA_039028315.1 Thermodesulfobacteriota bacterium
GCAACACCTCCTGACATGATTGAAGACGTGCTTGAACTCTCAGATTTTGTTCAGGTCATGGGAGTAAACCCCGGATTTGGAGGGCAGAAATTTATACACTCTCAGCTTGATAAAATCAGAACACTTAAAAAAATGCTAGAGCAAAGGGGCCTTGATGTTCCAGTTGGGGTTGATGGGGGCGTAGATACAAAAACGGCTCCGCTCATAGTTGAGGCAGGAGCAACAGTGCTTATCGCAGGCTCAAGTGTCTATAATTCTAAAGCCAGCGTGAGGGATAATGTAGATGCGCTTTTAAATAGTGTGCAGTAAATCAAAATTGGTGATATGATTAAATTTAGAAACATATATTTCAAACACAAATAACATTTTAAGGAGGGCAGCATGAAAATTGGAATGATTGGTCTTGGTAAAATGGGTGGAAATATGACGGAGCGTCTTTTGCGCGGTAAGCATGAGGTGGTTGTTTACAACCTTACTCAAGGGCCTATTGATGAGGCCGCCAAAAAGGGAGCAATACCTGCAAAATCTGTGGCAGATCTTGTTAGGAAACTGCCTAAGCCAAAGGTTGTATGGCTTATGGTTCCTGCAGGCAAGCCTGTTGATCAAAATATCAGAGAACTTAAGAAATATCTAAAGAAAAATGATGTAATTATTGACGGTGGAAACTCTGAGTGGCAGGACTCACAGAAAAGAGCTAAATCACTTAAGCCAAGCGGCATCAAATTTGTAGACTGCGGAGTTAGCGGCGGAGTTTGGGGCCTGAAAGAAGGCTATTGTCTTATGTACGGCGGCGATAAAAAGACCTGTGATTATGTTGAGCCTATTTTTAAAACACTAGCTCCTAAAAAAGGATATCTATACTGCGGCCCAGAGGGTTCAGGGCACTATGTGAAGATGGTTCATAACGGAATCGAATATGGAATGCTACAGGCATATGCTGAAGGATTTGCCGTTCTGGAGAGCTCGGAGTTCGACCTTGATCTAAGGGCAATAAGCAGCGTATGGCAATACGGTAGTGTTGTTCGTTCCTGGATACTAGAGCTAGCCGAGAGAGTGTTTAAAGAAGACCCCACTCTTGATGATCTTGACCCATATGTTTGGGACAGCGGAGAGGGCAGATGGACAGTTGAGGCTGCTATGCGTCAGAATGTTCCTGCTCCAATTATCACTGCTTCACTTCTTGCAAGGATTGCATCAAGAGACACGGATTCATTCTCAATGAAGACAATTGCTGCACTAAGAAATCAATTTGGCGGACATGCAGTTAAAAAGAAAGCGGACGATTAATAGGCAGTTTAGTAAAGAGGTTTTAAATAATAATTCTTAAGGGGTGTTTAAATGGCACAAGAGAATAATTGCGTAATTGTAATATTCGGAGCTTCAGGTGACTTAACTAAACGAAAATTGATGCCGGCGATCTACGCGCTTTATAGGCAAAAACTGCTGCCCAAAAATTTTGCCATACTCGGCACAAGTAGATCCCCATATTCAGATGAAGACTTTCGAAAAAAGATTATTGCTGATATAAAGACCTACGCGAAACTTAAAAGAGAAGATCAAAAACAGCTTGTGCCCTTCTCTAAACATCTCTACTATTCAGCTCTCGATGCAACTGACATAAGCCATTATGAGAGTTTAAAAGATAAATTACAGACCATAGATAAGAAGCTAAAGATTGGCGGAAACTATATTTACTATCTCTCAACCTCTCCAAGCCTCTACACAGCAATTGCAACTAATCTTGGGAAAACAGGGCTTCAGGTTGAAGGTAAAAACTCCTCTTGGAAACGGATAATTGTCGAGAAACCTTTTGGCAGGGACCTTAAGTCTGCAAAGAAATTAAACCAAGACCTGCAGAGCATCTTCGATGAGGATCAGATCTATAGAATAGATCACTATCTAGGAAAGGAAACTGTACAGGATATTTTTGCGCTACGTTTTTCAAACGGAATATTTGAGCCTCTTTGGAATAGAAATTATGTCAGCCACATTGAGATCACAGCGGCTGAATCGATTGGGGTTGAGGAGAGGGGAGGCTACTATGACCACTACGGCGCTATGAGAGATATGATCCAAAACCACCTTCTTCAAGTGCTTGGAACAATTGCAATTGAGCCGCCCTCATTCTTTAACGCGACTGATGTGCGCAATGAAACAGTGAAAATATTTGAGTCGTTAAGGCCGATTAAATCAAGTCAGGTAAATAAATATGCTGTACAGGGTCAATATGTTGCTTCGAAAATTAAAGGAAAACAAGTACTTGGGTACCGTCAGGAAAAAGATGTGGCTCCTGATTCTAGAACTGCCACCTATGTAGCGCTTAAGCTATACATAGATAACTGGCGCTGGGGCGATGTGCCGTTTTATATTCGCACAGGCAAGTATCTTCCTACGCGTGTTACTGAAGTTGTAGTTCATTTCAAGAAGACGCCTCATCACCTGTTTACTAAAACTGAACTATGTGAAGCAACCCCTAACCAGCTTATTATAAGGATCCAGCCAGATGAAGGAATTCTTCTAAAACTCGGAATGAAAAAACCAGGAGCTGGTTTTGATATAAAAGAGGTAGGACTTGATTTCCACTATTCAGATCTGGCAGACGCGTATATCCCAGAAGCCTATGAGCGTCTTATACTCGACTGTATCCTAGGTGATGCAACGCACTATGCAAGGGCCGATGCAGTAGAGGCGTGCTGGAAATTTGTAGATCCTATATTAAAAGCTTGGGAAAAAGGTAATAAAATCAAGATGTATGGTTACCCCGCAGGCACATGGGGCCCGCCGGAAGCATCAAAGCTCTTTGATCATCCGGACCAAGATTGGCGTTATCCTTGCAAAAACTTAGCCCATGACGGTGAGTACTGCGAGTTGTAAGATGGAAAAGAAATATTATGTTTTTCAGGACAGCGCTGAATTAGCTTCACAACTGGCTCAAGATTTTAAGCAGGCCGTTGACAAGAAGGCCGCCGCCGGAGAATCATTAACAGTAGCGCTCTCTGGTGGACACACTCCTAAGGCATTTTTTGAAATACTAGCCCTTCCTCCCTATAATGAAGGTGTTTCCTGGGAGAATGTAATGTTTTTTTGGGGTGATGAACGCTGCGTTCCGCCGGATAATGACGAGAGCAATTTTAAGATGACAAACGTTGCTCTTCTATCTCACATCAATATTCCTGATGCAAATGTCTATAGAGTCTTAGGTGAAGACCCTCCAACAAATGAGGCGCTCAGGTATTCAAAAGTTATCGAAGAGAATGTGGCCAAAGGTGATAGCGGTTTTCCAGAGTTTGACTGGATATTCCTTGGGATGGGAGATGACGGACACACGGCTTCTTTGTTTCCTGGTGCGTCAAACCTAGATGTTATGGACAAAATCTGCGTAGTTGCCGAGCACCCTCAAACAGGACAAAAAAGAGTGAGTATTACTTTCCCAGTCATAAACAACGCAAAAAGGGTTTCATTTCTTGTAGCGGGCGCAGCTAAAGAGCCTGTGTTCAAAGAAATATTAGAGAAAGGCTCCGATCACAAACTTCCCTACCCGGCATCAATGGTTGCACCAGAGAACGGCATACTAGAGTGGTATCTCGATAAAGCCGCCGCTCCTGAGCTTTAATGATCTAATCATTCCAATTGAGAACCAAACTATACTATTTACTAATTTCATAGTAAATTTCTAGTCACAAATATTACTTACAGGAACTCTAATGCCTGAATACTATGAAATCTTAATACTATTTGGAGTCGGAGTTTTGGCCGGTCTAATCAATATCATGGCTGGGGGCGGCTCCAGCTTTACTTTACCTGCTCTCATATTTTTGGGCCTAGACTCTCCCACAGCAAACGGCACAAATCGTGTTGGAATTCTTATACAGAGCATCTTTGCAACTATTTCATTTCGAAATGAGAACATAACTGGCCTTAGGTTAAGCCTGAGGTTAGGGGCACTTACTATACCCGGGGCTATTCTAGGTGCGCTGTTGGCCGTTAGGGTGAGCGATCGGTTGTTTGAGATTGTTTTAGGGATAATAATGATAGGGATAGTCATAACTATGCTCATACCGCAGAGTAAGAATATAGTTACGACACCGGAGGGAAAAAAGAGTTGGCTCATATATCCGATTATGTTCGGCGTTGGGTTTTATGGGGGATTTTTGCAAGTCGGGGTTGGGTTTCTAATTATGGCGGGACTTTATCATCTCATGAAGATGAACCTTGTATATGTAAATATGCACAAAGCTTTTATAAACCTCATTTTCACAATACCGGCCTTGGCAATTTTCATGTGGACTAATAATGTTGACTGGGTACTTGGACTAGTGCTTGCTGTGGGAAATGCACTAGGCGGCTGGTGGTCTGCAAAAATATCTGTTCGAGGCGGAGAAAAGGTAATCCGCTACGTTATGGTAGTCGCAATAATTATAATTGCGCTAAAACTCTTTGGACTATTTTAGTATATTAGCAGCTAATTATTTGATGTGCCTAATTATCCCACATCATCTTGATAAGTCTCTTTTATCTTAACGAATACAATTAGTGAGATAATGGCCGACAATATTAGATAGTAGCTCGGTGAGAGTTTATCGCCAGTGATATCTATTAGATATGTAGCTACGAACGGCGCTGTTCCGCCAAAAACAGCAAATCCTATGTTATATCCAATCGAGACCGCACTCATGCGCACTTTGGCCGGGAATAGCTCTATCATCATGGCGCCAAACGGTCCAAACACCATAGATAGCCCGATTGCAAATACTATTTGAGCAAGAAGGTCATGAAACGCATCACCACGAGTAAATTCAATAAATAGCGGATATGAGAAAATCGCTATTACCAGACATCCTGCAATAAGTAGGGGCTTTCTTCCTAATTTATCAGAGAAGTATCCCATTATTGGCGTAATAATCATAAGCACGATCATACTAATGGTGTTTATCTCAAGTGCCGTCGAGAGATCTAAGTGAGTCTCAGTCGAGAGAAATGTTGTAAGATAGACAAATATCATATAGAAGTTCACTGAACCAACGCATGTTGCCCCGATAACAGTTATGATTTCCTTCCAATGATATCTAAACGCATCTCTTATAGGTTCCTTAGAAAGCTCACCAGCTTCCTTCATCTTTTTAAAA
>JBCCIH010000174.1 GCA_039028315.1 Thermodesulfobacteriota bacterium
CTAATTATGCAGAGGCGTATTACAACCGAGCAGGTTTGAATGCTGAATTAGAAGAATTAGAAAATGCAAAGTCAGACTTGATAAGAGCTATTGAACTAGAGGGATCATATAGGGACCAGGCTCTAAATGATGAGCTCCTAAGAGATTTGATTTCATGATGCTATGCTTTATATAATTAAAATGATAGTCTTACAATATTGAAACCAAGAGTAAGGAGACAGTTATGGGTCTTGATGCAAAAGAATTAACAGAGCTTTCAAAACATGCCGCCAAGGCAAGGCGCAATTTAGATAACCTTTTAGATTTTGTAGACCTTATGAATAAAGAGGGAGAAAACTTAGAGGGTGATATAGTTCCTCCGGGAGATAAGATAAAAGAGCTATCAGATCAAATGTCTAAGCATGTTGATGAAATAAAAGTGCTAATTGACACTGAGCTTGACAGAATACCTATAGACCAAGAAGAGCTTAAAGAAGCTGCAGAGAAATTAAACTTATATCACGGCGATATTCACCAAGTGCTCGCTTGGGCTGATGGACAAAAAACAAATTATAAAGAAAATTCCTATTGGTGGCGCTATTGGGTCGGAATCATTGATATCGTAATGCAGCACGAGATGGAAAATCCTAGTAAGCCTATGGCAAAGGGTGTTCAGTTTATGGAGAAGATTGACTGATTTTAGCCATTTATTTCAGGAACTATTTCTTTAGTAACTATCTCAATTGATTTAAATATCTCATCAAGGCTCTCACATGCCGGATCCAAAACCATATGTGATACCCCGATCTCCTCATATTGCTTTATGATAGCAATAATCTCATCTACACTTCCCTTGATTAGATAAGGCGGATCATTTCCTTCAGGATCATCGTTTTGAATAAATCCTCGATCCAATATTTCTAGGCGGTTTCTAACAGAAAATGTGAAGTTGGATAGATCCTTTCCTTTCTGATAGGAAAGCTGCTCCAGTTTTGAAATACCGTCTTTTACATCATCGGGACTGACCCATGTGGGCTGCCACCCGTCTCCATATTCTGCTGCTCTTTTTATGGCATATTCACTTGAGCCTGCGATAAAAATTGGAGGATGGGGTTTGGTATGTGGCTTAGGATAAAATTTTATATTTGAGAAGCTGCAAAACTCACCATCATAGCTTGGATCATCACTTGTCCATAGCTCCTTAATCGCTTCTAGGTATTCATTAGTTCTTGATCCTCTTTTCTCATAAGGCACGCTAAGGGCCGCGTACTCCTCTTTCATCCATCCCGGCCCAATTCCAAAAATGACACGACCTGTACTTAGAACATCCAATGTTGCAATCATCTTTGCAACTACTACAGGATTTCTGTAAGGAAGTATAATGACACTCGTACCGAGAGTTATTTTGGAAGTTTCTGCAGCAATATAGGAAAGAAGAACAAATGGATCGTAGAACATCTCGCTAAATGAGCCCAAATGACGCTCGGGCATCACAACATGATCACTCACCCAGATAGAATCTATACCAAGATCCTCTGCAGCTTTTGCTATTTCAATATTATCTCTTGCTTCAAGTGATAAACGTATGGGAAGTGTTATTCCAAATTTCATATTGGCTTATTAGATTAATGTTATTTATTCAAATGCCAAATATAGTAGTTTAGAAATGTAGCAAATGTAACCCATGCTAAATAAGGTAATAAAAGCGCTCCTGCTAATCTGTTTAGTTTCCAAAACATAATCAGTGTGATAAGTATTAGCAGCCATAATAATATAATGTCTAGAAGAGCTAAACCTATATTTTGCATCCCAAAGAAAAACCATGACCATAGAGCGTTTAATACAAGTTGGGCAATAAAGTAGGCTATTGGAATACCTGCAAGTTTAAATCCATAATCTTTCCACACCAGCCAAACGGATACTCCCATCAAAAAATATAGCACAGTCCATACCGGGCCAAATATCCAGTTAGGAGGATTCCATTCAGGCTTGCCTAGGGTCTGATACCACTCCCCAGGGCCGAATTGAGAACCCACAATTGCCGGCAAAAAACATATTACTATCCAGATTATTAGTCCTATTATTTTCATAATTGTATTTGTTGTTATAATAGACTCATTATAAATTCTTAGTTTTAGTGTACTTTCTCTAATCAGAACTACAACCATGAATAATAGTCAGAGCAATAACACAGAGATAGACATTACTAAAAACCGCTCTAAGAAAAGTTGGGCTATTTCCGTAGCGATACTGATTTCCCTTAGTGTTTATATATTAATTTTCTGGGCTCGTCTAGCAAAGCTGCTGCCAGAACCATATAACAGCTGGACATTTATTTATGAGCCGCTTATTGGCCCGTGGTGGATCAACAATTTCTTTTTGGATCTGCCTGTTTACACAAGGCTTGAGATTCTTTGGTACATACTATGCTTTATCTCATCAATGTTAATTCCGATAATTGTAATTCTGCTTAGCAAAAGGAAACTCACAGACTTTGGTATCGGCATGCTGAACAAACTGGGAATCAGACTGACAAGTATTGCAATACTTGTATCGATCCCTTTTGGACTATGGATTCAGCTCGAATCCCCCTACCCTCATAGATTAACAACTATGTATGTACTTTCATTGTTCAACAAAATACCGGAGCACTTTTTGATTCTTGGAATACTTGTGGCGCTCATGCTTCCCAACAGAAGACTGCCCAGTCCTGCTTATATGGCCCCGGTTGAAGGTACAAGAGGCCAGAGAATTCTAAGATGGCTTGGAATTGGTCAACCCATGACGATTGATTCAGATAGCCGCGCCTTGGCATGGTTTGGGTTGAATTGGACCTCGCTATTTGCGATTACGGTATCTGGATTTGTTTTTTATCTAATACATCTAGGCAGAGCTAATCACATAGAGGTGGCACTATCGCTTCCTGGCGGGATATTGGTTTCCTACATCACATTTAGAACACATTCCATTTGGCATGCTATTCCGGCTCACTGGACGCTAAATCTTGTACCAATGGCAATTATTAACTACTTTAAGCTCAATTAATCTTGGTACAGCTATCAGAGGGAATTTCTGACCAGTATGCTCTACATAAAGGCGGATATGGAGCGCAGAATTCTGGTAAGGCATTTTTAGGCGCAGGAAACTCAATCAGCGAAAACCCAAAGGCTCCTAACTTATCATATTTGTCCTGAGCCTCTTCTTTGGACAGATGTCTCCCATTTGTACAAGCTTTTGGCTTGCAGTACTTGTCATTGAAAACTTTCTCACCGTTTATCGCATATGCATCTAGTTCAAAACATTGTTCAACCCCTTTTTCGTTGGGCAGAAATAAAAGTGCGAGGTCTCTTTTCTTCATTGATGAATGAAAAAACGATACATCTTTAAGTAAATTTGAGTCCAGAACCAGCAATAGCGGATAACCTTCGACCTTTGAGTTCATAAAAAATAGCGAAGTTGCTTTATCCCATGTTGAGGTCTGGCAATTGCTTAGATAATAGCCAGGCTGACTTATATAGTAAGAGAACTCTAGCTTTTCAGGAGCAGTTGCTAGAGTATTTTTGTCTCCAGTTACAAACTTTATTTCCATATTGATCGGCTGGGCAAAACCTTGGCTTGCTCTTACACTGAGTGAATATTCCTGCATTGGATTTAGATCATTGACAGGCTTTAGCAACATAAATCTCCCCTCATAGTTATAAACCGATCTTCTTGATTGAAAGTTTTTTACTTTATATTTAACTTCATTTCCGCTGTTATCCCTAAGCTCAATCTCCAGTTTTGGAGGAGGGTTAGATATTGACTTAAAATCCTTAACTATTATTGCAGAGTCTATAGGAATAGATGTTGCCTGATCAGGCGGCCACAAGATTTCAGGCGCTGGTGGATACTTTTCCGGCTCACAGGAAATTACATCATCATGAATGAGAAAGAAAAAAATCGTTAAAAATGCAATAACTAAACTATACAGTTTCATAACACCCTATCCAATAAGTTGCTCTGCCAGATTAACCACTTCCTCAGCACAGCCCCATGAAAGCGTAAAGCCAGCGCCGCCGTGTCCGTAGTTATGTATAACACTGCACGAAGAGGAGATATTCTCAACTTCGAGTCTTACCTCGCTTCTTCCAGGCCTAAGCCCTACCCTGTATCCTAGTACCTCGGCATCTTTGAGACGAGGTTCAAGCACCTCACATTTCCTAAGTATCTCCTTAGAAAGCTCAGGATCTATATTCAAGTCCCAGTTGTTATCATCGGCGCTCCCGCCAAGTATGCAATATGTGGGATGAGGCACAACATATGAGACTGCCAAAGCACCTTCCTCCTCGTTTAAACAGTTTTTTAGTCCCGGATTGGTGGTCTTTACAAGCTGTCCTCTAATAGGAAATACTTCTTTGTCATCCAACAACTTCCCGGCTCCTAAACCTGTGCAGTTTATGACTAAATGCCTGTCTTCAGTAATCTCTTCTATATTATCTAGTTTGCGGTCAAGTTTTATTATTTCCCCGCCTGATTCTTTAAATCTATTTACTAAATACTCCATATAAATAGGTGTATCAATCCTCGCAATTGGAGCTACAAAACCATCTATGTATCCGGGCAGTAGTTCATCCGGCCCCGCTCTTCTAAAATCTTTGACCGCTACTTTCCAGTAGGGATCTTTTACTTTATGATCAAAAATCTGAATGAAATCAAAAAAACCAACCCCTATATCAGGAACCTTGCAAAGCTCTAAGTAGGTATCGTATGTAACGATTGCCCAAGGCAGAACTTTTTCTGGAGGATTTACACGAAATGGGTACCAATATGCGGTAGCAATATTGGAAGTCGTATCCGGAGGAATATCTAGAGTCACTATTTCAACTTCATAGCCCTTTTCTAATAATTTTATTCCTGAGGTAAGTCCAATAACTCCGCATCCTATTACTGTAGCTTGCTTATTGTTCATGAACGTGCCTTGAATCAGCCGCGTGCTTGATTGACCATCTGAACTATTACTTTCCTGCATTCATCGGGTGTAGTTGCTTGTGTTAAAAAACCTATCCGCCTGCTGAAGAACTCGCCGCCTGATTTTATTCTGACCTGCATACCCAATCTGTCAACTGATGTCATA
>JBCCIH010000175.1 GCA_039028315.1 Thermodesulfobacteriota bacterium
GTCGCATTTAAAGAAGCGCTCAGCCCTGAATTTAAGGAGTATCAGGAGCAGATAGTTAAAAACGCAAAACACCTTGGAGAGTGCATGCTGGAGCACAGCTTTAACCTAGTCTCAGGCGGCACAGACAATCACCTTGTGCTTGTGGATCTAAGAGAAGCTGATCTGACCGGAAAACTAGCAGAAGACACACTTGAGAAAGCAGGAATTACTGTAAATAAAAACGCTATTCCATTTGACCCTCACCCGCCAATGGTTACAAGCGGAATTAGAATCGGAACCCCGGCGATCACCACAAGGGGAATGAAAGAAGAAGAGATGGAAGTTATAGCAGGGTTTATTAAAGAGGCCCTTGATAACACGGAAAACGATATTGTACTTCAAAGAATAAAGGATGACGTTAGGGAGCTATGCAGTAAGTTTCCAATGTATAGCCACAGGCTCGTATAGATGAAATGCCCATTTTGCGCTAGCTTAGAAAGTAAGGTCATAGACTCTCGCCTGGGAAAGGAAGAGACTTCGATTAGGCGAAGAAGAGAGTGCCTTGAATGCTCAAGCCGCTACACTACTTATGAACGAGTGGAAGAGGTAGAGCTTCAAATTGTAAAGAAAGACGGCGTGAGAGAGCCTTTTGACAGAAGCAAAATCTTGGCAGGAATACTTAAGGCCTGTGAGAAACGCCCGATAAGTATGGACGTCATTGAGAGTTTTGTTTCCTCACTTGAAAGAGAGCTCCAAGAACGCGGCGACAGAGAAGTTGAAAGCGGCGAGATAGGGGAGATGGTAATTAAAAAACTATATGAGATTGATGAAGTTGCGTATGTAAGATTTGCCTCGGTATATAGATCGTTTAAAGACGTAAACCAATTTATGTCGGAATTAAAAGACCTTTTAAAAGACAAAGAAGATGGCGGCAAAGGCTCTGCTACTGAAGCAGACATACAAAAAGCCTCCCTATCAATAATCAAAGATAAGACCCAAAAATAATGCTTATAGACAGTCATGCGCACTTAGTTTCCTTAGAAGATATCAGTGAAGTACTCCAAAGGGCTAAAGAAAATAATATAGAGAAAATAGTTTCTATCTCGTCTGATATTCCATCCACTAAAGACACTATTGAACTCAGCCTTGAGCATGATTATATATTTGCCACTACGGGTGTTCACCCGCACAACGCTGCACAAATGAGCGATCAAGTCCTAGCTGGTATAGACCAATATGCTGAGCATGAAAGGGTTGTGGCAATAGGAGAGACTGGGCTTGATTATTTCTATATGAACTCTGAGAAAGATATTCAGATAAACTCGTTCACCCAGCAAATAAGAATGAGCAAAAAACACTCCCTGCCCTTAATTATCCATGTCAGGGACGCACATGAAGACATGCTCCAAATACTAAGCGATGAGGATTTGGCAGATCCCCCAGGGGTTATCCACTGCTTCACGGGAGATTATGAGACGGCTGCTAAGTATTTGGATCTTGGGTTTTATATTTCATTCTCAGGCATTGTGACATTTAAACGATCTGAAGAGCTGAGAGATGCCGCCGAAAAAATACCTACAGATAGAATATTAATTGAAACCGATTCTCCATACCTTGCTCCCGTACCTCATAGAGGAAAGCCAAATGAGCCCTCATATGTTCAGCATGTTGCCGAAACAGTTGCAGAGGTAAGAGGAATTTCGTTTGAGCAGTTGGCTGAGCTGACCAAAGAAAATGCCGAAAGACTGTTCAGGATATAATCTCACCCAACCAAGAGAACAAAATGGCTGAAAAACCAAAAATAGGAATCACTATGGGCGATCCCAATGGAGTTGGCCCAGAGGTAATTGCAAAAGCGCTTAAAAACACGGACCTTACATCGGGCTGTGAGTTTGTAGTGTATGGCGATACAGAGGTTCTAAGAAAAGCAGGATTAGATTCGCAATCTGAAATAAAGGTAGTAGAGTGCTCCGATTTTGAAACCGCTGATTTAAACCCTGGCTTTATTGATAAAAAAGCAGGCCAGGCAAGCCTTGATTATATAGAGACTGCAGTTGAAGCAGCTTTAGCTAAAGAAATTGATGCCTTTGTTACAGCGCCCATAAGCAAAGAGTCTACCCACCTTGCCGGCTCGAGTTATCCGGGACACACTGAGATGTTAAAGGATCTAACAGGCGCTGAGCAGGCAGTAATGATGTTTGAGGGAAGTAAGTTCAAAGTGATGCTGGTTACGATTCACGAGGCCTTGGCCGATGTCCCAAATTTAATAACTAAAGAGAGAGTCCTGGAAACTATTAAGATTACAAATGATGCCTTATTAAATCTATTTAAAATTGAGAATCCCAAAGTTGTCGCCTGCGGCCTAAATCCTCATGCGGGAGAGTCCGGAGCATTCGGCAGACAAGAGATAGACCAGATTGTCCCGGCAATTACCCAAGCCAAAGAGCTAGGAATAGATATTGATGGCCCCCTTCCGGCTGACACGCTTTTCTACTATGCAAACCAAGGGAAATGGGACGCAGTTGTCGCAATGTATCACGATCAGGGGCTTATACCGTTTAAGATGATCTCTTTTAATGACGGGGTAAATATAACACTTGGGCTTCCGATAATTAGGACCTCCCCCGATCATGGAACGGCATTTGATATTGCCTGGCAGGGAAAGGCTGATCCATCCAGCATGAAGGAGGCAATTAAAGTAGCCGTTAAGCTTGCCAGAAATAAATCAGCTTAATGTTCTGTTAGTAGTAAATAGAAGCGGAAGCACTTCTCCTGATTTCTCTCGTATTACAATATCGTAAAGCCCTGCGCTAGGTGTCTCATCAAGGTTAATTTCAATTACAGTTTTGTTAGTCTGTTTTGCAACCAGACCCATAGAAGCTGCGGGCTCAACTACGCCGGATGTGCCTATTATCAGCATTACTTGGGACTGTTCTATTGCACTAAGTGCAGCGTCTATGACAGACATATCTATCATCTCGCCAAACCAAACTACGTTTGGTCTTCCAAGCTCGCCGCATGATTTGCACTTTGGAGGCAGCTCTGAAAGAGGCACTTCAAAACTCTGCTCGATCTCTCCGCACTTTGTGCATCTTATCTGCCATATGTTTCCATGCATCTCAATCACATCTTGGCTTCCTGCCATTTGATGAAGCCCGTCTATGTTCTGGGTTATTAGCGTCATTTTTTGGACATTCTGAGCAAGCTCTACAAGAGCGTAGTGCCCGGGGTTGGGTTTAGCGTCTTTAACCGCGTTTCTTCTCCAATCGTACCACTCCCACACAAGCTTTGGGTCTTTCCAAAATGCATCGGGTGTGGCAAGCTCCTCGGGCCGGTAATTTTGCCAAAGCCCCTCTTCACCCCTGAAAATAGGAACGCCGCTCTCAGCTGAAATTCCTGCACCTGTGAGCACGACAATTTGAGTTGCTTTTTCTATTTCTTCTCTTGCTTGAGCAATTTTTTCTTCAAGTTCACTCATATCTTTTTCCTTTAACTAGAGTACCTTAATCACAGAAAAAAGCTTTATATTAAGGGATAAACTATCTGAGCCTGGGCAATAGCCTGAGGATGTACAATTACTTTCTGAGAGTTTTGCCATTGTACCACAACCATCTTGTGCCCTATCTGATTGCCCTTTGAGTCTGTTTTAAATTTTCCGTAGAAAGTATCAAACTCAAGACTCTTGGCGGTCTGTCTAAGAGCTTTATCCTCAAGAGTCTTGGCACACTCTATGCATTTCTCCAGCACTAGACCGATGTTATATCCTTGGGCGGCAACGTAGTCTGGTGCTTTGCCATACTCTTTTAGGAAACTTGTGTAAAACTCTCTAGGTGTCGGTCCAATATCGGGCTTAATTTGAACCCCCCTCTCCCACTGGCTTGAAGATAAAGCTCCCTGAGCATTGTTACCGAGTTCGTCTTTAAATAGTTTTATGGAAGCCGCAACAAAGGCTCTAGCTTTAGTGTTTATATTGTTAGAGGACAGCCACTTTGCAATAGCTATATCATCCTCTGCCCTAGCAACAGAAAGGATAAGGTCTGCGTTATAGCCAACAAGTTTTGCTAAGTAAATTTTAAACTCGGCTGAACCTGAAATGAATTTAAATTCCCTTACATCAAAACCCTTTTGTTCAGAGTAAGCTTTGGCGGCATTTGCAATGCGGGAGGAAAAGCCGGAGTTGCTGGCAGAGAAGATCGCAACTCTTTTTGCCTGCGGATCTGCTTTTCTGACGCAGTCTATAATTCCGTATGAGTAATGGCTGGCAGGAGTTATGGCATTTATGACACAGCTAAAGTTCCTCTCTTCTATTTCATCTGTTGAGCCGCCGTGGTTCCAAAGCGTCATATCATGTTCTTGTGCAACCTCGCAAGCAGCTAGCGCCAAAGAGCTTGAGTATGGACCCAGGAGAATGTCTACCTTATCTTTAAGAATTAATTTTTCTGTATTAGCCCTGCAGAGTTCTACTGTACTCTGATCATCATAATGCATGAGCTCTACAAGATGAGGTTTATTGCTATCTTCAACAAATATCCCCCGCCTGTTGTTAATGTGTTTTACCCAGAGCTTAAGACCCTCAAAACTCTCAATGCCTTGAACTGAATAATTACCGCTCAGCGATATTGATATACCAACTTTAATATTCATAGATTTTGCCGGCTATAAGAATTAACACACTTTTAGACGCAGTAATCCTATAATGGGCTATAAAAGTGGAAAAATCCAGGCTGGCTTATAAGGAATCTATTAGAGCTTGCTTAATGCCTCGGTCATGCGCTCTACTCCCTTCACAATATCATCCATTGAAGTAGCGTAGGAGATTCTGACATAATCATCTGCCCCAAAGGCAACTCCTGGAACAACGGCTACTTTTGCCTCTACCAATATGTACTCAGTAAAATCAAGTGAATTCTCAATGGTCTTGCCGTCATACTCTTTGCCGTAGTAGCCGGATACGTTAGGGAAAACGTAGAAAGCGCCCTGAGGA
>JBCCIH010000176.1 GCA_039028315.1 Thermodesulfobacteriota bacterium
ACCTGACCTAATGAATGACATGAGAAAACAGGCCGAGCGTTTCGGTGCCATATCAGTTATGGCCGAGATCTCAGCAGTGGATTTCTCCTCTAGACCTTTTAAAATCACCGCAGGTGATAGAGTGCTTGAAGCCGACACATTTATTATATCATCAGGCGCTTCAGCAAAAATGCTTGGGATTGATTCCGAGAAAGAGCTTTTAGGCTACGGTGTGTCCACATGTGCAACTTGCGACGGCTTTTTCTTTAAGGACAAAGAGCTGTTAGTTGTCGGCGGCGGAGACAGCGCTGTTGAAGAGGCTATATTCTTAACAAAATTTGCCAGCAAGGTAAGCATTGTTCATAGACGTGACAAGCTTAGAGCGTCTAAAATTATCCAGGACCGAGCTTTTAAAAATGAAAAATTAGATTTTATATGGGACTCAGAGGTAGAAGAGATTCTTGGTACCAAAGACGGCGGCGTTAGCGGAGCTAAACTTAAAAATACAAGCACAGGTGAGATAACTGAAAAAGAAGCTCAGGGCGTTTTTGTCGCTATTGGACACAATCCTAATACTGAGCTCTTTAAAGGCCAGCTAGACATGGATGAGACTGGTTATTTAATCACCAAGAGCGGCTCAACACAGACCAATATCCCAGGCGTCTATGCAGCGGGAGATGTGCAGGACAATGTCTACCGCCAGGCCATTACTGCAGCCGGCACGGGCTGTATGGCAGCGATTGATGCAGAGAGATACCTAGAAGAGCTTGGCGATTAAAAATCGCTTAGAGAGTGGGCTGTATGGCAGATAATTTAGAGACTGCAGTTTCCAAAGCATCAAACTCACTACTTATCATATCAGGAATAGTTCTACTACTTTGCTTTAGCGCCATTACTTACATCACCCCAGAATTTAAGGCTTCCATAGCACTAATTGAAAGACCTACCCTGTTGCTTGTTGGAATTCTCATTTTTGCAGGAATCGTTTTTCTTTTTACGATTTATAGATTTCCAAGAACCAATCTTTTAAAGAACCAACTAATTTTGGTATTTGCTATAGGGCTCATATTACGGGTATTGATGATTTTTAGCGCGCCAATCCTTGAGGATGATTTTTATAGATACCTGTGGGATGGAGCAGTTACCGCAAAAGGTATAAATCCATATAAGTATTCACCTGAACAAGTTATAGAAGGTACTGATGTTCCCACAGAGCTTATAGTATTAGCAGAGCAGTCAGGTGAGGTAATCCACGGCATAAACCACCCCTCAGTAAGAACTATTTATCCCCCGGTGGCGCAGGTATTTTTCGCTATATCCTACTGGCTTGACTCCTGGAGCCTTAGTACTTGGAAAATAATTCTTATCGTTATGGACCTGGCAACGCTCTCGCTTATTTTCGTCTCGCTAGGCCTACTTAAACTGCCAAGTTCATATCTTATTATTTACTGGTGGAATCCACTTTTAATAAAAGAGATATTTAACTCAGGCCACCTTGATGTACTGATATTTCCCTTTGTGCTAAGCGCGCTTATTGCGGCGACTCAAAATAGAAATATCCGTTCCACGCTCACGCTGATTGTTGGGATTGGAATAAAGCTTTGGCCGGCGTTTTTGCTGCCACTCGTAATAAGGCCTATATTATCAAAGCCAAAAGAGCTTATTACAGTATTAGTGCTTGGAGCTATTAGCTTTGGCGCACTATTTTTGCCTATTTATTTCTCCGGGTTAGATACAAGCTCAGGCTTTATAGCATATGGGCAGAGCTGGCAGAACAACGACTCAATTTTTAGGATCTTAGTCTCTATATCAGAGCTCAGTCTTAATGTTCTTGGATATGAAACTTTTCATAAATACAGCGCTGCAAGATTTATTGTCATAGGACTCATCGCACTCTGGATCTTATTTGTAACTTTTGGGAAAACATTTAAAAAATCAGACCTATTTAGCAAATCTCTTTACATCATAGCATTTGCATTTCTATTAAGCCCGACCCAGTTCCCCTGGTACTACACATGGCTCTTGCCGCTATTAGCAATTAAGCCTAGATTCTCTTTGCTCTTACTGACTGCGCTCCTGCCTCTTTACTATCTTAGATACTACTTTGAGCCGCGCGGGCAGATCGAGATCTTTAACAATCTAATTATCTGGATTGAGTTTGTGCCTGTTTGGATATTGCTTATCTGGGAGTGGAGACGCTCTAAGAGCGTTTCGCTTTCTTAAGTTTCTCTAAAAGTTCAGGAAGTGTTTGCTCAGCGGCAACTCTTCCAATCTCTACAATAGGCGCTCCTTTATGAAAATCCATAACCTGCACTTCTGCCAGATGAGGTCTTATAGCAACATCCGGCGGATTTTCTTTGAACTTATACTCTGTAAGCTGACGCTGAGCAATAATAGAGGTCCTTTGAACTATTTCTATAATCGAGGGCTTTCCTTGGTCAAAATTCTGATTACCGGACAGATCGTGAAGCAAATCAACGGCAACTATAAAATCTGCCCCGAGTGATCTTGCTGCACCAATTGGTAAGGACTCTAAGACCCCTCCGTCTACCAGTATCTTATCCTCCAACACTACGGGCTTAAATACACCTGGGATTGAAGTGCTTGCCCTTATTGCGCGCTTTAGATCGCCTTTCGTAAATGTTATTACCTGTGCCTTGTTAAGATCGACGCTGACTGCTGCAAAGGGTTTAGAAAGATCCTCAATATTTTGAACATTTATAAACTTTTCAACCAGACCTTCTATATAGTTCCCGCTAAAAAGCCCGCCCTTGGGCCAAGTTGGTCCTAGCATAAAGGGTAAGTCTGTCATTGCGATATTTGTTGAAAACTCCTCAAGACTTTCCAGTTTGCCCGAGATGTATACTGCCCCTATCAGAGCCCCTATGCTGGTGCCGGCAACAACATCAAATTCAATTCCCGCCTCCTTGAGAACTTTCAGTACTCCGAGATGCGCAAACCCCTTTGCCCCTCCCCCACCCAATGCGAGTCCTAATTTCATATCTATATTCTAATTAAGTTTTATGAGATAAATCAAGAACACTAAAGAGTATCAAAAAACTGCTTAATATGCTGGGTGAGTTCTTCATACTCTAAGAGAAAAGAATCGTGCCCGTAGGGTGATTCTATTTCTTCGTACTCATAGGGGACATCATTTGCCTTAAGGGCTTGGACAATTTCCTCTGATTGATAGGACGGGAAGAGCCAGTCCGAGGTAAAAGAAGATACAAAGACTTTTTTACAGTTTATTCTTTTAAATGATTGCTCAAGACTATCGTAGCCCTCAGCGGCATCGTATAGATCAATTGCCCGCATAATGTAGATGTAGCTGTTGGCATCAAAACGGTCCACAAATTTTGAGCCCTGATATTCCAGATAGTTTTCAATATCAAATTTGCTGCCGAGCTTGGTTTTCATATTCTCGGGGTCTGAGTGCTTTCTTCCAAATTTCTCCCAAAGCCAGTTGTGGTGAAGATACGTTATGTGTCCAATCATTCTGGCAACGCTAAGACCTTTGTTGGGAAGCTCCTGTCCATAATAATCCCCACCTTTAAAGTTTGGGTCATCTATTATTGCCCTTATTCCTACTTTATGAATTGCGATTGACTGGGGGTTTGAAACTGGTCCGGAGGCAACAAGTACTATTGAGTCTACTATCTCAGGGTATATAAGCGCCCACTCAATTGCCTGCATACCTCCCATAGAGCCGCCGATCACTGATTTTATTCTATTAATCCCAAGATGGTCTAAAAGCTCTTTTTGGACACGGACCATATCACGTACAGTGACTAAAGGAAAGCTCATGCCATAGGGTCTTCCGGTTTCAGGGTTTATAGACGAAGGACCAGTTGTGCCGTAGCAGCTCCCAAGGATGTTAGAGCAGATTACGAAATACTTGTCCGTATCAAAAGCTCTTTCTGAGCCGATCATTACATCCCACCAGCCGGGCTGTTTGTCATCAGCGCTGTGTCTGCCGGCTGCATGAGCATTTGCTGTGAGGGCGTGCTCAACTAAAATCACGTTGTCACGCGCCTCATTTAGCTCTCCATAGGTTTCATACGCAACTGTTATAGGGCCTAGCTCAAGCCCGTTATCCATAACAAACTTATTGGGACCATCGGCAAAGGTGTGATACTTTGTCTCTACTATCCCTACTGAGCCTTCCTCAACAATAACTACAGGAGACTCACCTAACTCCCTTGTTTTCATGCGGTAGCCTTTTGAGCCTTTGCAAGCGCCTGATCTAGATCCCAGATAAGATCCTCTACATTCTCAAGCCCAACTGAAATACGCACAGTCTCAGGAGTCACGCCAGCTGACATTTGCTCATCTTCATTTAGCTGACGATGTGTAGTAGAAGAAGGATGCGCAATTAGCGACTTAGCGTCTCCAACATTGACAAGGTGGCTGAATAGCTGAACGTTATCAATTAAAGTTCTGCCGGCTTCCGTGCCGCCTTTTACTCCAAATGTGAATATAGAGCCTGCGCCCTTAGGCATATACTTTTTAGATAGTTCGTGATATTGGTTGTCAGGCAATCCAGCAAAATTAACCCACTCTACTTCAGGGTGATCATTTAAGAACTTAGCAACCTCAAGAGCGTTTGAACAGTGTCTGTCCATTCTTAAGTTTAGTGTCTCAAGTCCCTGCAGCATCAAAAACGCATTGAATGGACTAAGAGCCTGACCGTGAGTTCTGAGTATCTCTACTCTTGCTCTTATTGCATATCCAAAATTGCCGAAAGTCTCATAGAACTTTACTCCATGATAACCCTTGGAGGGCTCTGTCATACAAGGAAACTTGCCGTTATCCCATGGGAAGTTACCACCATCTACTAAAATGCCTCCGATTGAAGTTCCATGGCCGCAAATAAACTTAGTGGCAGAGTTTACAACTATATTTGCGCCATGTTCAATTGGTCTGCAAAGATAAGGAGTTGCAAAAGTGTTATCAATAATGAGAGGAATCCCTGCGTCCTCACCA
>JBCCIH010000177.1 GCA_039028315.1 Thermodesulfobacteriota bacterium
AGGAGTTGTTATAACAGACTAAGCCCTATATAGTTTGACTATGGATTGCCTAATTTTCCCCTGGATTTAGAATTCCCTTCTAGATATCATTTTCGTATAAAACTAAGATTGATAGGAGATGAGAAGTACGGAGATAAAATGAACAATTTTAAGAAAATTATTAGATCTATAACATTTTCGTTTTTTATACTGATTATAGGCTTTTTAACAATATCAATTGATTCTCATGCACAAGATGATGAGGCAAAAGCCGATCCCAAGCAATATGAGGGTCTGATTGCTGCATTGAATAATCCCGACAAAGAAGTTCAAGTGCTTGCAATCAACAAATTAGCTCAAGCTGGCTATGAACCCGCATTACCATATTTCAATGAGTTCATTAAGTCAGACAATATTAATATAAAAGCAGCAGCTATAAATGCTTTGGTAATAATGGACGAGTTAAATCCTTCCAATATTGAGGTAATTATTAATAGTTTAGATAGTCCAAATAAACGAACAAAATACTACTCTTCTGAAGCTCTTACCGAATACAATAGTTTAAATGGTTCTCAAATCTCTAAAATAATAGCCCTGTTAAAAGATAAAGATGATAAAGTAAGAAGAAATGCAGTAACAATAATTAAGAATAACCCTGATGTTTCGACAATAAATGTATCTCAGATATTAACCTTACTGAATGATGAAAATCCACTAGTAAGAGCATCTGCAGTTTCTTCGCTCGGAGGATTGGAGCAAGCAGGCGTTAATAACATACAGTCAATCTTAGGACTTCTAAAAGATAGTGATGCAAGGGTTAGAGCAAATGCCACAAGTGCAATCGGCGACTTAGGTTCATCATCCAGCAGCTATGCCGGTGAAATAGCATCAATGACTAATGATCCTAATTATTATGTAAGACACGCTGCACTAATAGCACTTGGGAAAATTGGCAATATTAGCATCGATCAGACAAAAGTTGTTATCGATTTCCTTGAGAACGATTATAATCCAATAAGGAACGAGGCCATTGTAGCCTTGGGAAAGATTGGTACAACAAATCCTGAAACTTTAGACACTATAGCATTAGCGTTAAGAGATCCAAACGAAAAAACTAAACGTGGTGCCATTATTGCGCTAGCTAATGTTCGCGAGGGCGCTGGCCACAAAATTGATGATCTGACTATCTTATCAGACAATCCAGATCCCGAGGTAAGAAAGCTAGTTCTTAGAGCACTAGGGAATATGGGGGAGGCCGGCAAGACCAAGGCTTTTGTAGTATCTAATGCACTTAAGGATCCCGATGACAGTGTAAAACTTACTGCAATGAAGGTATTAAGACAAATGAATGATCCAATTGGAAATTACACTCAAGAACTATTTGAAATGCATAAGAGCAGTAATGACTTAGCTCGAATAAAGGCTTCAGTCACTTTAGGTATGGCAGGAGAAAAAGCAGCTCCGCAAATACCACAGCTTGTCGAACTTTTATCTAGTAACAAAAGTGAGTTCAGAGGTATAGCTGCATCAACATTAGGGAGGTTAGGAGAACATGCCAAGCCAGCACTTCCTATGGTTGAAGAGCTTCTATCTAATGATAACCCGGTAATCCGCTCTTCAGGTCTTAAGGCGCTTAAAAAAATGGGCCCGAATGCTGCTGGGCAAATTGATAATATTATGCTGCTCCTTGATGACGAAGACCGTGATGTACGTGCTGAAGCTGTCCTAGCACTAGCTAATACAGGTTCTCTTAATGACGAACAAATTGCTAAAATTGCCGGGCTGTTAAATGATCAAGACAAGAGGGTCATATACAGTGCGGCCCTAGCCATAAAGGAAATCGGTCCACAAGCTGCTCAATATTCTCCTCAAATTGCAGATCTTTTAAATGATCCTGACGAACTCATAAATAGAACCGCCTTAATGGCGCTTGCAGAATTAGGCCCTGAGGCAGTAGAGCAGTCGCCCAAAATTGGAGAATTTATTTCTAGTCTAAGAGGTGACCAAAATGCAAACATGGTAAAGCTGTCTCAGGCGTTGCAAACTTTGGGAACAATGGGTAATGCAGCTAATTCTCAGGGTCTTATAGTAGCTCAGCTCTTAAATAGTGATAATCCTTCTGTGAGATCAAATGCACAATATGCAATAGAGAACATGTCGCCTCTAGATAGCAAGTCCGTGTTAATAATACTTTCTTCGATCTATACTCTTCCATCTAATCAAATTCAAAATAAATTGCTCGCTCATCAGGCGGCAGGCGGAGATGAAAAATCTGAAATTCTAATCACATGGATAGGTAGCGATGACAAAGATTTATCAAAGATTGATATTGAAAACAGCACGCTAACTTTAACCACACTATTAGAAGCTTGGGAATTCACATCTTCACAAAAAGAAATGAGAGATGATCTTATAACTGCAATACTTTATGTAAGTACAAATTCCAAATGGTCAAAGCAAAATATAGATACTCTAAAAAAGGCTGAGGCAACTCTTAGCAAAGGTGGTTTTAGTGACCAAGCTAATGAGATAAACTCTAAGATAAATGAAATTGATGGATAGTTAGTATAGGTTCTAAATTTGATAGTCTTTGATAAAATTATTTTATTTCAGGTATCATTACCCAACTTTTATCACCCACACCAAAGCTGAGACTTAGTATCTAGTCATAAGTCTGGGCAGTTTCAGGAAGCTATATGTTCGGCAAAAAGATATATTACGGCTGGTACATAGTTGCAGCGTCACTTTTAATAATCATCCTAGATGGGCTTTTACTCTATTCCTTCGGGGTTTTCCTGCCTTACATAAATGATGAGTTTGGATTTACTAGAACCGAAGGATCGGCGCTTTTCTCTTTTAGGTCAATTATAGCAGCCCCCGGTTTCATTATTGCCGGAAGGCTTATAGACAAATATGATCCCAGAGTAGTTATATTTGGCGGTGGCCTACTGGCTGCTGTTGGCATGATACTTTCAGGTTTCGCTCAAAACACATGGCAGCTAATACTCTTCTACAGCGTTTTTGTCGGTTTAGGCGATACAGTTTTATACATTACTTGTGTAGCAGTTGTCAGCAGATGGTTTACAAAGAAAAGAGCATTTGCAATAGGAATCATTACAACAGGAGTTCCTTTAAGCGGGCTTCTTACAAACCCACTTACGGCATCACTAATTAATAACCTGGGTCTAAGGCCAGCATTTATTGCGCTGGGCATAATAATGGTATTAGCGCTTTTGGCAGCTTTTGTGATGAGGGGATACCCTAAGGATTTAGGACTCTTGCCTTACGGTGAAGAGGACAATGGTAACAAAGAGAATGATGACAAAGCTGGGGTTCAAAATAGCAAGAATCAAGACTGGACTGCACTTGAAGCAATTTCAACACCGTTTTATTGGATTATGTACTTTATGTTTGTATTTGCTTTTATTACATTTCTCATCATCGTCACTCAGTTTTACAACTTTGAGATTGATTTAAAGATTTCTGCTCTT
Source organism: Thermodesulfobacteriota bacterium (assembly GCA_039028315.1). NCBI lineage: Bacteria > Pseudomonadati > Thermodesulfobacteriota > Thermodesulfobacteriota bacterium. The sequence goes on from JBCCIH010000177.1 coordinate 3,471, forward strand.
GCGGCCGCAGGCCCCCCTGCTGCAATCGGGCTAGGAAGTATTATAGGAAGAACAATACTTACTTCTCTCCTCTCTGAAGTGCTTGACTACAAAAAGGTTCTATTTGTTTGCCTCGTGGCTCAAGGAAGCTCTATATTCATTCTTCTTTCCTTTGACAAGATCTGGGCATTTTACCTATTTGGCCTGTTATTCGGATTTTTCTACAGTGCCTGCATACCGATCTTCCCTACTATTCTGGCGCGGTTTTTTGGCTTAAAAGCTATGGGAACTATCTATGGAATATTTGGAACTGCGTATTCAATAGCAGCAATTGGCGCTCCGCTGCTTGCTGGATATGTCTTTGATATAACCGGAAGTTACTATTATCCGTTCCTATTTGCCATATTATGTGCTTACTTAGCTGCCGCGGCAGCACTGTTCTTAAAACAGCCGACAAAAAAACCCGTACAAATTGAAACAGAATAAGATATACAAAAACTTTAGTGCTAAGATAAGTCTATGAGCAAGGAAGTATTAGAGTTAGTTAGAACCCAGGGAAACAGCGCTTTTCGGTCAATAACAAAAGAGCTTTATTTAAACCATAGCGGTCAAAAAAATAAAACCGATATAAGTAATATCCTTAAACCCTATCCCGATCTTTTAGAGCATGAAATACTCCAAGTTCTTATGGACAGCAAGTTTTCCAGCACACAAGAGGAAAGCGGCAACAAAAATATGCTATCTTTAGTTGCCAACTTGATCGTGTTAGGACAATCTTCAAAGATCCAAGACGCAGTTTTTGAGTCAGAAGCTTCTTCTTACTTTAAGTTAGGACATACTAGGGTCAATTTTAGAGCTATCCCAAAAGCTCTACTTAGAAAATCTAAAGATAACGAAATAAAAGAGATTAAAGAAAAAAAAGGGGCCATAATCTCTAAACTAAATGAGCTTTATTTAAGACAATATGCATATTTGCAAAAAGATTCCTACGAGCTCGGATTTAAAAACTATCTTACGCTTTATGAGTTAACACAAGATCACGAAAGCTCAGATTTGATAGAGCATGCAAAAGAGTTTATAAGAGACACGGAATATATATCCAAAGATCTGCTAAGTTGGTATCTAGATAAAAAAATGGATATCAAGCTAAAAAACGCAGACTCAGAGAATCTATTTTATCTAATAAACTCTTTTGAATTGAAAAAAGCGCTGCCCAAATTAAATACTCACTCTCTCGCTAAAAAAATACTAGATAAAAACAAAATTGAACTGCCTGCAGTGATCAAGTTTGATACAGAAAAAAGAGGCGGCCATGTGCTAGGCAGCATCCCATATATATACGAGCCGGGCGTTGAGATGATAGTATCAACTAACCTTCTAGGGAGCGTCTTTGATTATGAATCTTTCTTAGAAGCATTTGCATGCTGTTTATCTTACAGCTTTACAAATCGTGATGATTATTTTGAATACGCTCATCTTAGAAATAACACTCTCGTTGAAAC
>JBCCIH010000178.1 GCA_039028315.1 Thermodesulfobacteriota bacterium
TCTAAATACATCTCAAGCCCAACGTCTGCTATATGACCAGACTGCTCATTGCCAAAAAGATGTCCCGCTCCCCTGATTTCTAGATCTGATAGTGCAAGTTTAAACCCCGAACCTAGTTCTTTAAACTCGGATATTACCTTCAACCTTCTCTTTGCCTCATCTGTAAGAGGCTTGGATGAAGGTATTAGCATGTATGAATAAGCCTTTTTCTCGGATCTTCCTACTCTTCCTCTTAGTTGGTATAGATCTGCCAGACCAAATGTGTGCGCCTCGTCTATTACTATAGTATTTGCTCTTGGTATATCTAGTCCCGACTCTACTATTGCAGTTGTGACTAGAATGTCTATTTGTCCGTTTATGAATCTCTCTATGGCTTCTTCAAGGGGCTTTTCCCTCATTCTCCCGTGAGTGACTTCAATTTTAGCATTTGGCGCGAGCTGCTGCACTTGGTCAGCTACCCGGTAGATGTCCTTGATGCGGTTGTGTATGAAAAACACTGCACCACCTCTTTTAATCTCTTTCGAGACGGCTTCAGAGATAATATTGCCGCTATTTTTGTAGACATAAGTTTCTATTGCCTGTCTTCCCTCAGGAGGGGTTGTGATAAGACTTATATCTCTTATTTTTGCAAGTGAAAGCTGAAGGGTTCTGGGAATAGGAGTGGCGCTTAATGAAAGCACGTCTACACCCTCTTTTAGCTTTTTCAGCTTTTCTTTTTGACCTACTCCAAATCTATGCTCTTCGTCTATAATTAAAAGACCAAGATCTTTAAACTTTATTTTGTCATTTAAAAGCTTATGAGTGCCTATAGCTATATCTATCTTTCCGTCCTCAAGACTCTGGACAATTTCTTTCTCTTGCTTGCCAACATTAAATCTTGATAAAGCTCCAATATTGATCGGATATCCTTTTAAGCGTTTTAGAGCGGTTTTATGGTGCTGATCAGCTAAGAGCGTGGTAGGAACTAAGAATGCAACCTGTTTTCCGTCCATAGAGGCTTTAAATGCGGCTCTAAGGGCAACCTCGGTCTTTCCAAAGCCTACATCGCCGCAGATTAGCCTGTCCATAGGCTTTGAGGACTCCATATCAAGCATTACATCCTCTATTGCAGCTTCCTGATCGGGAGTTTCCTCGTATCCAAACTCAAGCTCAAACTCTCTATATGTCTCGTCTCTTTGAGAATATCTAAAGCCCTTTTGCGCCTTTCTTTTGGCATAGAGCTCTAAAAGTTCGCCCGCAACGTTTTCCACAGCTTTTCTTACTTTCTTTACTCTTGTGTTCCAGCTCTGGTTTCCAAGCTTATCAATTTTGTGGGGTTTACCGTCTCCAATGTACCTCTGAACGAGCTTGAGCTTATCTACCGGTACATAAATCTTATCCCCTCCGGAATATTCGCACTGTAGAAAATCTCCTTCTGTGTCTCCTATCCTGAGCTTCTTGAGATTTCTAAATATCCCGATGCCAAACTCTACATGTACTATATAATCGCCAGGCTTTAATTCACTAAATGATGTTATAAATGCTGAGGGAACATTTTTCCCTTTTTTGTATGATGCCCGGTTTTTCTTCTCACCAAAAATGTCTTCTTCGGTAAGTATCTCAAGCTTGGCCTCATAGAGCTTAAATCCCTTGGATAGGCTCCCAACTGATGAATTCACATTCTCGTACCCTCGCTCATTTAGAAGCGAGAGGATTTTCTCTTGCTCATTTTGTGTTTTAAATGCTAAGAGCATTGAGTATCCGTGCTTTTTTGATTCATCAATCTTCTCTGATAGCGTATCTATGGGTGAGTGGTCTTGCTCGGATTGTGCAAGCGTAATTGACTCGGAGTTGAATTTGAAATGCAGCTCTTTAGTCCCGGATAATTCAAAGTCAGCAAGATTGATGGTCTGAAGCTTTTTTATGGTTTTGTTGATATAATCATCTTTGAGATAGAGCTCGTCAATTTCAGGGGCAATCTTGAGCTGCTTTTGTAATGTAGTTTCAACTTGGGCTAGATCATTTCTAAAAGTTTCTATGGCAGTTGAATTATCTTCAGGTCCGTCATCTATTATTAGTATGTCCTCTGGCAGGTAATCAAATATGCTGCCTAACTTCGAATAAAACGCCGGAAGCATCCATTCCATATTTGGAATTCTGTTCCCTTTTTCAATAGGCTCAATCATATCTAATTTAGTTCTTCCTAAAACTCCTTTTTCTTCTGCTTTTGTTCTTAAATACTCTGATGCTCGTTTTATTGTGTTCTCATTTAGAACAATAGAGCTAATTGGTAGAATCGTAGAGCTATCTATTTTGTCCGTGGTTTTCTGATCATCAACACTAAACTCTCTAATTGAACCCACTTCATCACCTATAAATTCTATTCTGATAGGCCTTGCATGACCGGAGGAGAAGACATCAATTATTGAGCCTCTTACGCTTATATCACCTCTTCCTTGAACAAAATCTGTCTGTACATAGCCGGTTTGCGCTAGTTGTTCTATAAGTTCTTCCCTGATTAAAAGATCACCTTTTTGGATATGTATTAGGAAGTTTTCAAAGTTTTTTCTAGTTATGGTTTTCTCAAACAGCGCAGATATCTCAGCTATAAGAGGTTTTCCTGAAATCGCTGAGTAGAGCCAGCTGTTTTTTTCTTTAAGCAGCTGTGATTTGGATGAGAAAACGACTTCACCAATGCTTGGTTCTTTTTTTTCTAGAACCCAAGGGGCCGAATTTAGAAAAAAGGAGAGGTTATTAACTGCAGATTCAGCTTTTCTTCTACTGGGGCATAGAAGCAGGAAGGGTCTATTTGTGAAATAGTATATTGCCGATAGGAGAAAATATTTAGAGGTGCCGCTTAATCCATGGAGGGAAACTCTATTATCACCAGCTTCTATTTTTTGTATAAGACTTTTAAAACTATCATGCTTGAATAAATACTTATATAGGTGTTCATGCTTGAAGCTCGATTTATTACTCACGGTTTACACTTAAGGCGCCACATATATTAGCTGAGTTCCCGGGCTATTTCCTCTCCCATTTGGACGCATCCAATTCTTGTTGTGCCCTCATGATATATGTCGGCGGTTCTAAAGCCTTTCTCTAAAACTCTTTCAACCGCCTGTTCAATTTCATTTGCCGCTTCGTCTAGGTTTAACGAGTACTTAAGCATCATGGCTGATGTGAGCAGCATAGCAATCGGATTTGCCAGATCCTGCCCTGCGATATCAGGTGCGCTTCCGTGAACAGGCTCGTAGATTGCCCCTTCACCTATGCTTGCTGAAGGAAGCATACCAAGAGACCCTGTTAGCTGCGCTGCCTCATCGCTGATTATATCCCCAAACATGTTTCCAGCTAAAATCACATCAAAAGTCTTGGGTCTTCTGATAAGCTGCATCACTGCGTTGTCTACATATAAATGCTCAAGCTCGATTTCGGGATATTCTGTTTCTTGTATTCTGGTTACAGTTGTTCTCCAAAACTGTTTTACCTCTAGCACGTTTGCCTTATCAATTGAGGTTAGTCTTTTATTTCTTTTCTTTGCTATATCAAATGCTACTCTTGCGATTCTCTCAATCTCTGACGTTGTATAGGCAAGAGTGTTATATGCCAAGTGCTGACCGTCGTCAAGCTCATCGATACCTCTTGGTTGCCCAAAGTAGATACCGCCCGTCAGTTCTCTTACAACCATAATGTCAACACCTTCTACCACTTCTCTTTTAAGAGTTGATGCGTCTGCTAGGGCAGGGTATACGACAGCAGGTCTTAGATTAGCAAAAGCGTCTAGCTCTTTTCTAAGAGCAAGTAGCCCACTTTCAGGCTTGTTTTCATGCGGCAGGTCTTCCCATTTAGGTCCGCCTACAGCGCCCATAAGGACTGCGTCAGATGCTTTAGCTTTGGCAATCACTTCATCCGTTATCGGAACCCCATGCTCGTCGATAGAAGCTCCGCCAAATAGTTCTCTGTCGAACTCAAATTCAATGTTGTGTTTATCGCCTATAATTTTTAGAATATCTAGGCTTACATTTGTAACCTCAACTCCTATTCCGTCTCCTGGAAGAACAAGTACTTTAGGCAAACTATTTCTCCTTTAATGCAATTTAAGTGCTTCGTATTTTACCCAGAGCAATACTTAAGGGGAAGTGTATTGAGCTCAAAAATAAATTTACTCTCCGATGTGGTTTCTAAGAATTCCAATGCCTTCTATGTGAACCTCAACAGTATCGCCTTTTTGCATAGGTCCAATTCCTGAAGGAGTACCAGTCGAAATTACATCCCCTGGAATAAGTGTCATGACATTAGAAATAAAGCTTACTAATTTTGGTACGCTGAAGATCAGCATGTTTGTGCTTGAGCTCTGTTTTATCTCATCATTTAGATATGTGGCAATATGAAGATTGTGAGGGTCAAGCTCGGTCTCTATATAGGGTCCGAAAGGTGCAAAGGTATCAAACCCCTTACCTCTGGTATATTGTCCGTCTTTAGCTGTTAGGTCTCTTGCGGTGACATCACATAGACATGTATAGCCGAAAACATGGTCTAAAGCGTCTTCTTCGCTGACCCGAACGGCTCTTTTCCCGATCACAACTGCAAGCTCTCCCTCATAATCTACTCTTTTTGACATATGCTCGGGATAAACGATTGTATCCTCGTGCCCGATTATTGCCGTGTTTGGTTTGATAAAGAGTTTTGGATCTTCGGGTACTTCGGCGTTCATCTCATCCGCATGGTCTTTGTAGTTAAGCCCGACACATACTATTTTTGTAGGCTTACAAGGGGGCAAAATTTTAACATCTTTAAGATCTAGAGTTATATCTGTAGGCATGTAATCGCCAAAGAGGTCCCACTCAATCTCTGTAATTGTTTCTCCCTGTAAAATCCCATAGCGCTCAATATTATCTTTATACTCATATCTTAGATATTTCATTTGTTCTCCTTAATTAAGGTAAAGAAATATATAGA
>JBCCIH010000179.1 GCA_039028315.1 Thermodesulfobacteriota bacterium
CAAATTATTTTAGTGATAAAAAGCTTATTGGATTTACTCTTTTCCCATCTTTAATTACTTCATAATGAAGGTGAGGACCTGTTGATCTGCCGGTTGATCCGGCTTTACCTATTACATCTCCTACTACCACTTTGTCACCTTCTTGCACTGTGATCTTTGATAGATGACCATAGAGCGTTTTATAGCCGTCTTTATGTTTGATAATTACTGTCTTTCCATAACTTTTACGCCAAGCCGCATAGCTAACATAACCATCGGCTGTAGCTACTATATTATCTCCGCGATTAGCATCTATATCTATACCAGAATGAAAAGCAGGCCTCTTTGTGAATGGGTCTTTTCTGTATCCATAATTAGAATTTATTTTGCCTGCTAGCGGAATTCCTACAGGCACATTTCTCATGGTATTAAACATCTTGTCTATATCTTTTTTCATATAGTCGACGTAGGAGAGGCTAAGTCTTTCTGCAGGTATAAATTCTCCACCTATTGAAAGTTGTTTTTTGATACCCTTTTTATCTAAAATATCCTGCATCTCCAAAAGTGTAGCCTCTATTCCTTGGAGCTTATCCCTTAGTTTAGATTCAATCAGCCTGTTCTCATCGATGTCTTGGCTGAGCAAATTAATTGTACCAATTAACTTATTAACAGACTGAGATTTTCTAGCTGAATCTTTGTAATAAACATAACTTGTGCCAAAAGAAAACAGGGATACAAAAGCAAAAATTATAATAGAGCAAAAAGCTATTCTTATGTGAGATTTTTTAATGCTGAATGATGTCGCACCTTGGTGCCCACCTGAAACTAGCATGATAGTGTAGCGGTCCGTTTCCATTAATTCCTCCAGAATCTGTCCAACCAGATTGAGTATAATTTCCAGCCCTATAGTAGAGCTTTAGAAGTTGCAAGCATACATAGTATCTAAGTAAAATGCAACCTGTTTATAGCATGGTCTAACCTGCACTAATTTAAAATAAATTATTGTGCTGAAACTATCATTAGTTCCTTAATATATTGCAGATATTTCCTTGCCAGCATTTAAATAAAAATCACAGTCTTGCAGTAGGTCTTTATTGTGGATAATATGATAATAGTCAAGGGTTGGTTTGGAGTGTTCATAGGGCAAATCCTAGTTTAAAAATTTCTTTCGCAAAATTTTTAAATAGACTGGTATCCAAAAAATTTTATAAAGGCATTATTTGTGATTTTATCGATATGGGAAAGGTAATATGTGTGGCAAATCAAAAAGGCGGAGTAGGTAAAACTACAACTGTAATTAATCTAGCTGCCTCACTTGCCGTTGCACAAAAGAAAACTTTATTCATAGATTTTGACCCTCAGGGTAATGCCACAAGTGGAGTTGGAGTAGATAAGGATGATGGTGCTCAAACCATATATAATGCGGTTATTGGCGAATCAAGCATAAATGATATTTCCATAAATATAGAACCAGAGTCTTTGGGAGGATATTTAACTGCGGTACCGGCAAACTCAGAACTAACCGGCGCAGAAGTAGAACTAATTCATTTGGAAAGAAGAGAGTGGAGGCTTAAGGATGCAATTGATTCTGTGAGAGACCAATATGATTACATCTTTATAGACTGCCCTCCTTCACTTAGTCTATTAACTGTAAACGCGCTAGCAGCATCTGACTCTGTTTTGGTTCCTGTTCAGTGCGAGTATTATGCAATGGAAGGTTTGGGACAGTTGCAGAGGACTATATCCCTTATAAAACAAAGACTAAACCCTGAGCTTAGTATCGAGGGTTACTTGCTAACGATGTTCGATTCTAGAAATAATATTTGTCATATGGTCGCGAATGAGCTAAGAAACTATTTTGACGGCGAAGTTTTCGAAACTATAATTCATAGGAATGTCAGGCTCGCTGAATCACCAAGCCATGGCAAGCCCGCTCTTCTCTATGATGTGAAGTCTATTGGAGCTAAAAGCTATATCTCGTTAGCACAAGAGGTAATAGCGCGTAACGGAGGTAGTACAGTTGAAGAAGTCTAATCTGGGTAGGGGCCTTGATGCCTTAATACCCAAAGAGGATATACAGCATGGTTATGTAGTCACATCTATAAATGAGGTTAAGCCCAATTTATTTCAACCGAGAAAGGAATTTGACGATGAGGCGATAGATGAGCTTGCAAATTCAATAAAGGAAAAGGGAATACTTCAGCCGCTTGTTGTCAGAACCATTGAGCAAGGTTATGAGATTATTGCAGGTGAGAGAAGGTGGCGTGCAGCGCAAAGGGCCGGAGTGACAAGAGTGCCTGTGATAATAAAGGAGGCATCAGACCGTGAAGTACTGGAGCTTGCGCTTATAGAAAACCTTCAGCGAGAGGATCTAAACCCCATTGAGGAAGCGGTTGCCTATCAGCATTTGATTGATGAGTTCGAAATGACCCACGATGATGTATCAAAGCAAATAGGGAAAGACCGCTCAACCATTACCAATCAGCTTAGGTTATTAAGACTCCCCGAAGAGGTCAAGGTGGCTTTAATAGCGGGTGACATAACTGCAGGTCATGCGAGAGCGATTCTCAGCATAGAATCAGAGGCTGAAGCTAAAGAGGCGCTTAACGCGATTCAAAAGCAAAGACTCTCGGTAAGAAATACTGAGCAGCTTATAAAAAAAATATCAAAGCGAAAGAAAAAAGAGACTACAAATAACGAGGAAAATATCTACCTTCGCCAAGTCACGGATGACCTTAAGAACGCTCTTAGCACTCAGGTCAAAATTGTTGATAAAGGCGGCAAAGGCAAAATAGAGATTGATTACTATTCAAACGATGAGCTTGAGAGACTGACATCAATCCTGAAAGGAAATTATGAATAAGGACAAGGCGACTATATGAAAGAGTTCAATGTCAAAGTTGAAGTTAAGTTAAAACCTGTTGTTTTGGACCCGCAGGGAAAAACCGTTCTTACAGCGCTTAATAATCTTGGATTCAAAGGCGTAGATGACGCTAGAGTCGGAAAGCTGATAGAGCTTAAAATCAAAGATGATGACGCTGCTAAAGTAAAAGAGCGCGTAGAAGATATGTGCATGAAGTTATTATCCAACCCAGTAATTGAGGATTTTGTTGTAAATGTCGAAGAATAATTCTTATAAATTTGGCATCGTAGTGTTTCCTGGGTCTAATTGCGACCATGACTGCTATCATGTAATAAAACATGTTTTCAGCCAGGACTGCGAGTTCTTATGGCACCATGAAACAGATGTTGAAAGGTTTGACTGCATAGTGCTTCCGGGTGGCTTTTCATACGGGGATTATCTAAGAACTGGTTCAATCGCCAGCCTGTCTCCAATAATGAAGTCAGTTGAGAAATTTGCTAATGCTGGCAAGCCTGTGATTGGAATATGTAATGGGTTTCAGGTTCTGGTTGAATCAGGGCTCTTGCCGGGAGCTCTTATGAAAAACTCTTCTCTAAAGTTTGTCTGCAAATGGGTAAGTGTAAGGGTCGAAAGTACAAATAACCTATTCACCAAGAGCATGGATATTGGCGATACACTTGATATTCCAATAGCACATGCAGAGGGGAATTATTTCTGCACTCCCGAGGTTCTAGAAGAGCTAAACGATAACAACCAAGTCGCATTTCGCTATTCTGGTAAAAACGGAGAACTTGATCCACAGGCCAATCCAAACGGCTCAATTGAAAATATAGCCGGTATAACTAACAAGGCCGGTAATGTTTTAGGCATGATGCCCCACCCTGAAAGGTGTGCTGAAGAGATTCTCCAAGGCACTCAGGGAAGATTAATTTTTGAATCAATTATCTCCTGGCTTAATCTAAACAATAAAGAAAAGGGCCGAGCTTAGTTTTTAACCTACTATGGGCAAAGTACTTATACTATTAATCATAATTGCAGGAGCTTTTTGGCTTGGCAGGCTATCGGCAAAAGCCAAAAACAACAAAATCGCAGATAAGCCCTCAGGCAATGAACCAGAAGTAATAGATATAGAGATTGAAGACAAATCGGATACTCATAAATAATAAGCACCCATATTTGTTGCAGATGTGCCTATATGGTACTCTTAGAACTGTAATTACAGTTATTTAGGGTAGTAAAATGGCAGAATATAAATCAGATAGTCAAATAGATGTCACTAAAGAAATTTGCCCAATGACATTTGTAAAGACCAAGCTTAAGCTTGAGACGATGTCATCAGGTGAAATTCTAGAGGTAACACTCAGAGAGGGCGAGCCCTTGATGAACGTTCCAAAGAGCGTCGAGCAGGATGGTCATAAGATTTTAGACCTTCACCAAGAGGGTGACATATATAAACTTCTAATTGAGCGTAGTTAATGAGCGTATCCCTAGCAACAGATAAATCAACACATAACGGGCTGAAAAGAGCCGAGTCTGTAATTGAGCTTGTAGGCAACACCCCGCTTATAAAGCTTAGCAATATGAGGGATGACCTAAGCCCAGATGTGCATGTATATGCAAAGGCTGAGTGGTTTAACCCCGGCGGTTCAGTAAAAGACAGACCTGCACTCTGGATGATATTAGACGGTATCAATACCGGCAAGCTCACCCACGATAAAATTCTTATGGACTCTTCCTCTGGAAATACCGCAATTGCATATGCCATGTTTGGCACCGCGCTTGGATATGAAGTTGAGCTCGTTACCCCTATGAACGTAAATATTGAGAGAAAAAAAACTTTAACTGCCTTTGGAGCCAAAATCATATACTCAGACCCGCTTGAAGGATCTGACGGTGCAATCAGACTTGCAAGAAAGTTGAAAAAAGAAAATCCGGATAAATATTTTATGCCCGATCAATATAACAACCCTGCAAACCCAAGGGCTCATTATGAGACAACAGCCATGGAAATCTGGGAGCAAACACAGGGCCGTGTTACGCACTTTTTAGCCGGTCTTGGTACA
>JBCCIH010000180.1 GCA_039028315.1 Thermodesulfobacteriota bacterium
CAGGTTCATATAGTGCATCCGCTAAAACTGTAGACCCTCCATATACACTCCCTTCTCATATGTCTTTAGTCACAGGGCTTAAGCCAGAAAACCATGGCACGTATATAAATACATGGATACCTCAGATAGGTTATACAAAGCACGAAACTATTTTCACTGTAGCAAATAAACATGGCATTAATACCTCTATGTTTGTGGGTAAGGACAAACTTAATTTTATTGCAGTACCCGACAGCATTGATAAATTAGAGGTTATTGAATATAGCCCTGATAGCGTTGAGACAATCACCGAGAGCTTTATAAAGTACATAGATGACAATATCGGCATCATACTTGTCCATTTCCCAGAACCTGATATACCAGGGCATAAAAAGGGTTGGATGTCACCCACATATCTTGATGCCGTCAAAAGAGTAGACACTGAAATTGGAAAAATTATAGGTACCCTTAAATCCAAAGATCTATATGATAATACTCTTATTATTATTACTTCAGATCACGGCGGCAAAGGCAAGAATCATAAGGGGGATGACCCGCTAGTGACAACTATCCCTTGGCTAGCAGTTGGGAAAGGAATTAAAGAAAATTATATAATAAAAGATAATGTTTATATTTATGATACTGCTCCCACAGTGCTTAAAGCACTAGAACTTCCTATACCAAAAGATATTGACGGTAGTGTAGTCGAAGAAATATTTATGAACTAATTATTCCCGCTAGTTCTATACAATCTGTCAGAAATTTGTTATTTTTTAAGCAGTTATGAAGATCGCAACCAGAGAGATAGTTAGAGAAATAGACAGACTCACTATCAGCAAATACGGCGTCCCCGGATTAGTGCTGATGGAAAATGCGGGCAGAGCAACAGCTGATGTGATATTGGATAACTTTGCCTACGCAGACCGTATTGCTATATTCGCTGGAGGCGGCAATAACGGGGGAGATGGTTTTGTTATAGCTAGACACCTTATTTCTGAAGGGCTCGACGTAGACACTTACTTACTTTCGGATCCTAAAAAATATAAAGGTGATGCCCTTACTAACTATAAAGCACTTAAAAATAGCGGCGGAAATATAGTTGAATTAAAAAACAGTCTTAGAAAATACAAGCAAGCTGACGTTATAGTAGATGCTATTTTTGGCACTGGTTTAGACCGCGAAGTAGAAGGCTTCTATAAAAAGGCAATCGACTTTATAAACTCTCAAGGAGTTTCAACTGTGAGTGTGGATCTGCCCTCAGGACTAGATGCAAATACTGGCCAGCCTCTGGGAACTAGCGTTTTAGCAGACATTACTGTGACTTTTGTTCTGCCGAAGCTCGGTATGTCTATATATCCCGGAGTTGAATATGCAGGAGAAATATATGTAGCTGATATAACAACTCCAAAATTTCTTGAAGACGAGATACCATATGAGCTTTTAATCAGTGAATCAATAAGAGATATATTGGAGCCTCGTTACGAAGATACGCACAAAGGAACATACGGCCATCTGTTTATCCTAGCAGGTTCGCCCGGAAAATCAGGAGCGGCAGCTCTTAGCGCACTAGGAGCCCAACGAGTCGGAACAGGGTTAGTAACTATTGGAGTTCCAAAGAGCTTAAACCTAATCATGGAACAGAAAACAACCGAGGCTATGACAGAGCCGCTTCCAGAAACTGCACTTGAAACACTTGGTGAAATCTCGATCGATAGAGCTCTTGAGATAATCAAAGAAAGAAAAACTGCTGTTGCAATTGGTCCTGGAATCTCTACTACAAATGAAACTAGAGAATTTTTATATGAGATAATAAGAAAAACTAAAATTCCTATCCTTATCGATGCAGATGGAATTACGCTTGTCGCAGATAACCCCAATATACTAAAGGAAGCAAAAGCTCCCGTTGTACTTACACCTCATCCTGGAGAGATGTCGAGATTAGCTAACATTTCAACTGAGGAAGTGCAAGCAGACAGAATTGGAGTTGCCCTAAAATTTTCTTCACAATATAATTGCTATTTAGTACTTAAGGGCGCCCGCTCAATAATATCAACTCCAAGTGGTGAAATCTTTATCAACACTACTGGCAACGCTGGAATGGCAAATGGCGGAATGGGAGATGTGCTCACAGGTATAATAGGAGGGCTTTTAGCACAAAGACTAGCTCCTTCAGATGCCTGTAAGTTAGGAGTATTTGCCCATGGTCTCTCAGGAGATATTGTGGCTGATGAAAACGGAGAAACGGGTATTATAGCAACAGATGTCGCAAATAAGCTTCCTCAAGCTCTTAGAGAAATTAACAGCATGGATGATACAGTAATAACCCGAATTCGCTAGTTTTAATTCAACCCTAGAGAGAATAATATGGAACAAAGAGATAGCATAGAAATATATCTAAACAGCAGTGATGAAACATTAAAACTAGGTGAGATTATTGGAAAATCTTTAATCCCCGGTAGTATTATAGCCCTTGTGGGCGATCTGGGCGCTGGGAAAACAGTGCTTGTAAAGGGACTTGCGAGTGGTCTCGGAGTTGCTGAGGAACCAAATAGCCCGACATTTGTGATTATGAACTCTTATGAGGGCAAAATGCCTCTTTATCATTACGATCTATATAGATTAAGTGATGAAGATGAGCTTGCCGGCATAGGTTATGAAGAACATTTTTTTGGTGAGGGAGTTGCAGCAGTTGAATGGGCTGACCGGGTTCAAGGCATCTTCCCAGAACACACAATAAGTATAGAGATAACAATTCCAGAATCAGATAATGATGATTCTTTGACAAACAGAGTAATAAAAATTGAAGGTATAGATAAATGGCTCTCATCGTTCAAAAATATGGCGGCACAAGTGTTTCCAACCTTGAAAAAATAAGGTTGGTCGCACAGCACGTCGTAAATACAATGGAAAAAGGCAATGACGTTCTTGTAGTCGTCTCTGCTATGGCTGGGGAAACAGACAGGCTAGTAAAGCTTTGCCTTGAAGTTATGGACCCACCAGATGAAAGAGAGCTGGACGTGATTACCTCAAGCGGCGAGCAAGTATCTTCGGGCCTTTTGTCTATGACAATTAAATCCCTTGGTCACAATGCTCTATCATTTCAAGGACATCAAGTACGTATTATTACCGACGATGCTCATTCCAAGGCAAAAATTGTAAGAATTGACGCAGAGCGTATAAAAGAGGCCTTGTCAGAAGGGCATATAGTTGTAGTGGCCGGATTTCAAGGAGTGGATGATAATGGAAACGTAACCACTTTAGGAAGAGGCGGCTCTGATCTCTCAGCTGTAGCTTTAGCTGCTGCATTAGAAGCAGATTCATGCGAATTATATAAGGATGATGTAGACGGCATATTTACCACAGACCCAGGGATGGTTCCAAGCGCTAGGAAACTAGATAAGATCTCTTATGAAGAGATGCTTGAGATGGCCTCTCTTGGATCTAAAGTGCTTCAGGCAAGAGCTGTTGAGTTTGCCAAGAAATTCGGGGTGCCGCTTCATGTAAGACCTACATCAAAACCAGAGATACAAGGAACTTGGGTAGTAGAGGAGACTGAAGAAATGTCTAATATGGAAAATATTTTAATTTCCGGAATATCATTTGATAAAAACCAGGCAAAGATCACTATTACGGGAGTGCCCGACAGCCCAGGGGTCGCTGCAAACATATTTACCCCTCTAGCAGATAGCGGCATCGTTGTGGATATGATCGTTCAAAACATAAGTATAAAAGGACATACAGACATGACCTTTACAGTTCCAAGGACAGACTTTAAAAAATCGATTATAATAACTGAAGATTTAGCAAAAAAGCTTGGGGCAGAGAGTGTGGTATCAGATGACAAAATTACCAAAGTCTCATTGGTTGGAGTAGGGATGAAAACACACTCAGGTGTTGCAACAACTATGTTTACAGCCCTTGCAAAAGAAGGAATCAATATTATGATGATAAGTACATCAGAAATTAAGATTTCTTGTGTAATTGAAGAGAAATACACGGAGCTTGCAGTAAGGACGCTCCATGATGCATTTGAATTGGGAGAAGAGAAATGAGTGATAGCGCAGTAAAAATATATGATGTAACTCTAAGAGATGGGACACAGGGAGAGAGCATTTCATTCTCTATCCATGATAAGATCCGCATTGCTCAGAAGTTAGACGAACTTGGAGTGCATTATATTGAAGGCGGCTGGCCCGGTTCAAACGAAAGAGATGAGGGCTTTTTTGAAGAGGCCAAAAGACTTAGGCTAAGAAAAGCTAAAATTGCAGCATTCGGAAGCACTAGACGCGCCAAAGTCAGCTGCGAGGAAGACTCAAGTATTCAAGCTCTGCTTCAAGCAGAAACTCCAGCTGTAACAATTGTAGGGAAGAGCTGGGATTTCCATGTAACAGAGGCACTAAAAATCTCTCTTGATGCAAATCTAGAAGTAATTAATGATTCCGTTACATATCTAAAAAAACATGTAGATGAGGTTTTCTTTGATGCAGAGCACTTCTTTGATGGTTTTAAACACAACCCTGAGTATACGATTCAGGCCATTAAAGCTGCTCAAGAAGCAGGAGCCGACGTTATAGTGCTTTGCGACACAAACGGTGGCACTATGCCCTGGGAAATAGAATCTATTGTCAGCGAAGTAAACTCACGGCTAGATAATCCCAGCCTAGGAATTCACACTCACAACGACGGGGAGCTTGGCGTAGCGAACACGCTCTATGCCGTAAGAGGCGGCGTTGGGCAGATACAGGGAACTATGAACGGGTATGGTGAGAGATGCGGTAACGCAAACCTATGCTCAATAATACCTAACTTAAAACTCAAATTGGATATAGATTGCCTCGAAGACAATGAGTTAAAGAATTTGTACGATGTATCTCATTTTGTTCATGAGCTAACTAACCTGCC
>JBCCIH010000181.1 GCA_039028315.1 Thermodesulfobacteriota bacterium
CACATGGTAGCAAGCGGTAACGGACCTGTAAACGCAATGGACCAGGCTCTTCGCAAAGCTCTTGAAAGATTCTATCCAAGCTTAAAAGAAGTAAAGTTAAAAGACTACAGAGTAAGAGTGCTTAACACCAAACAGGGAACTGACGCAGTTGTAAGGGTTCTTATTGAATCCGGTGATGGAGAAAGTGATTGGAGCACTGTAGGGGTTTCAGAAAACATAGTAGAGGCAAGCTGGAAAGCGCTTATAGATAGCATTGACTATAAAATTCTTAAAGATGAAGCCAAGAAAGCAGCCAAAGCCAGAGGATAATCTAGCTCCAGATCGGCTTAGGAAGACCATAAGCCAAAAGAATTATATATACAAGTAGATATGCAAAAAGTCCCACAACACAAACCCAAATAGCGCTCCACGTGTTCTTAAAATCAAGCGCCTGCCTTACTGCAATTATCATTGCCACAAACCGCCATACCCATATTACGAGAATCAGGAGCCAAACTATTTGGTTAATAAGTGGAAGAAGAGCAACTAATATAAAAATCCCCGGTGCTGCGGCAAAACCAAGTACTCTGAGGATTTCTCCAACATCTGTTTTGGTTTCTGTCTCAGGAAAGAGCTTAGTCCCGACTATATAGATCAGAAATGACATTAACACCCATCCTGCAAATGTTACAATTGTGCCAATAACTAAACCCCTAGCGCCGCCATAATCATATGTGTATATACCGGCTGCAACACTTGAGAGCAGAACCACAATCATGGCTTGCAAGATCGAGTTTTTATCGTTCTCTATCTCTTCATATAAATTTGGATCTAAAAGAAGCGCTCTTATAATTCGGGAAATAAACAATTATATAAAACTCCTATAACTTTCTATATTAGATGCTTATAAGAAGATATTGGATACAAGTTTAAAATGCAACTATATAAAATGTATAGAATATGTCCTTATTCACCACTGCTTTCGTGTATTTATTGCTTAATTACTAAGTTTAGCCAGCCATCATACCGGGAAGACCAAGTAGTGAGAATATTAACGCTATAACAACAAGATATATGACAAATCCAATAGCACAAACACCTATAGCCCGCCATGTGCTTTTATAATCTAGAGCTTGTCTAACAGCTATTATCATTGCTACTAACATCCATATGCCAGCTGCAAAAGATATTATTGCCCCTACAAAAGGAATAAAACCGAAAACTCTTAGCACTCCTGGAGAGCTTGAAAAACCAATTGTTCTAAGAAGCTCACCAACGTCAGATTTTGTTTGAGGCTCAGGCAAGAGTTTTGTGCCGATAATATAAACTAAAAAAGCCCAAACAAACCATCCAATCAGCGCAGACACTGTACCAATTATTAATCCCTTTATACCTAAGACACTTATAGTCCCTATACCACTTGCAACACTGGATAATACAACGACAGTTACAGCCTGCCCCATAGAACTTTGATCTGCTTCAACTTCTTCATACAAATTCACATCGAGCTTGGATGCTCTTAGCATGCGGTCAACTAAGCTAGCCATTTGGAATACCTCCTGCAGTTTTTCAATATTAAAAAGATAATAAAACTTTAAATTCGATTCGTCAAAGGATAGTAATAATTTTTCTAAAGAGCTTTACTATGAGGCACTTTAATCTTTGATAAGAAATTAAGCAGCGGAAGTATGTCTTTTTTTGACTGTGTGCTCATAAATGCAATCTGAATCCAGTTTCTTTCAACCAGATACTTGCTTGTCCAATGGATCAAAATACCCTCATCTTGAAGATCCCTACCCAAATCGCACGAGTTTATCCATTGGGGAAGTGAAATTGTTATAACTGCCGGTGCTGAATTTTTATCAGAAGCTATTATATTAAATCCAAGCTGATTTATTCGATCTCTTGTAAACAAGCTTATTAGGTCTAATTGAGAATATCTAGTTTTCCAATCAACACTATATAATGACTGCCCTAAAGCATAGACTAGATTTGAAGACATTGTAAAGGGAATTCCGTTCTGCTCTGCATAAAATCCTAAATCTAAGTACCTAGGGATAGCAGGGTTGGGTGAAATACCATGGTTATAAAAAACAAATGCTAGTCCTGGATAAGATGAAAGCCCCTTCCCACTGACTCCTGATCCAAGATAGACATTTCTTAAGTCAACGGGCTGTGTTCCAAGCGAACTTACACAGTCCAAACAAAGGCGCACATTTAAACTAGAGCAGATTTGCTCTAATGACTCAATATCATTAATTACACCTGTTGAAGTCTCACAATGAACGGCCCAAAGCCAATTGATATCTAGATGATTTGAGAGAAAGCTCTTTAACTCTTGATAATCAAAGACATCTCCCCAAGCAATAGTTATTTCTTCATAATTAAGGCCCATTCTTTGTCCGTGGTCTATTAGCCTCTCCCCAAACTCTCCATTTGATAAAATTAGACCTTTTCCCTTTATTTGGCCTAATTGAGCTGCAACTACGTCATTTGCAAGTGAACCTGAACCCATAAGAATCTCTACACTTTTAGAGTTTGCTAATTCACAAAGTTGATCTTTAACAATATTAAAATCCTTTCTGAACTCTTCAGATCTATGAGACACAGGTGCGTCCATCATAGCTTTTTTCACTTCAGGTTTAAGGGTTACCGGACCTGGCAAGAGGTTAATAAGATTCTCATTCTCAATACTAAAATTATTAGGGACTCTAGACATTATTTTAGATTTCTTTCTAAACTCTAAAGATGATTTCAAAGTTAAATACATAGGTTGATATCTAGCCCCTTGAGTACCTACTTCATTTCCAAAAGCTTTAAAACCAAATTGCTCATAGAACCTAAGTCTATTTACATTTGCTGAAATGAGCGCTATGTCATAACCCTTTTCATCAGCAAATTTAGCTAAAACAATAAGAAGTCCTTGAATTATTCTTAGGTTCCTAAAATCATGCTCTATTGATAAAAGCCTGAATTCACATGCAAAATTGTGATCTGGAAGGTAAGAATCCAGTTCCTTTATCTTGTTATCTAGAGAAAATGGCCTCTTGTCTCTCACGGCCATCATACCTAAAAGCTTGCGCTCTCTAATACATATTATATAAGTATTTTCAGAGTGAAATTTATCAAGAAGCAATCTGCCTTCATTGCATTCATGTTGCGGAATTTCCTCTACAAATGTCTTATAATTGAGCTCATTAATTTGCTTGAATTCCCAGTCTTCAGTAGCAATTTTAAACTCGAGTTTTGGCTTCATAGGCTTATTCAGATTAATGTAAGAACCTCATTTCTATGTCTGCACTTGGTACCATGCATGTCTGTTTTTTCCCAAACCATTTATATCTATTCTTGGCTACTATATCATAGAAATAATCTCTTATAGGCTTTGGGATTGCTATTAACAAACGAAATAATGGCCATAGTCCGCTTAGATGACGTGAAATTTTGATAACTGCAGTAGATTTTATATAACTTTTGCCATTCTCAAATAATATTAGAGAATCAAAATCTTCGTTTGCCAAGTTAAATTCTGACATAAGTGCCTTGCCCGTTTCGGACTGAAGTGAAGCAAATCTATATACTGCTTTTGGATCTCTCTGTATGATAAAGTTCACAGACCCTGTGCACAGATTACAAACTCCATCAAACAAAATCACTGGACTTTCAGTATGACTAGGACTCATTAATTTGCCTGGAAAACTATTATTTTTTTCCAACCGCAATAACAATATACCAATTTCCTTGATATTGTGCGATTGGAAGCGGAGTTGGTGTCAGTGGGACTTTAACAGTTCTAATTTCTTTGTTACCATCCACATCAACAGTCTTTTGTGTTTCTACTACAAGTGCCATTAAATGAGTAGGAGGGAATTTATAATAAGCAGGCGAT
Source organism: Thermodesulfobacteriota bacterium (assembly GCA_039028315.1). Lineage (NCBI taxonomy): Bacteria > Pseudomonadati > Thermodesulfobacteriota > Thermodesulfobacteriota bacterium. Next base: position 3,869 of record JBCCIH010000181.1, read on the forward strand.
CCCATCATAGTTAGAGTCTTTGTAGATTTATCGTAGCTCGCCATACCGCTGTTGCCTAGCTCATCAAGGCTGATTACTCCCATTTTGTATTCAGGAGGGATTTCTAACTGCATTAGAGAGTTTGTTATATTCGCTAACATTTGTGGATCCGTCACTCTTAGATATGAGACAATCTGTGGATGAATTAGAGACTCCACGCCGGCTTTGTTCTTTGCGTCTATGTCACGAACCAAATTTGCTGCAAGTGCTTCAGGTGTGCCCTGGCCAGCCTGAACAGAATTGTGATAGCCAAAGGATAGAACTGAAATAAGAACAGATCCTAAAATCAATTTGCCGGCAATTTTAATCATGACAATCTCCTTACTGTCTTAATTTTGATAGTAATCTTAGAAATTCTATGTACAGCCATACTAGAGTGATTATAAGACCGAATGCGCCATACCATTCCATATATTTTGGCGCACCATGTTCTGCGCCTTTTTCTATAAAATCAAAATCCAAAACCAAATTTAGCGCTGCAATAACTACAACAAACAAACTAAATAATATCCCAATTGTGCCTCCGGAATGAATAAACGGCACATTAATACTGAAAAAGCCCAGAACAAATGATAGTAAATAAACAACAAATATTGCTCCAGTTGCCGCGACCACTCCCATTCTAAATTTCTCAGTAACTTTTATTAAACCTAATCTATATGTAACGAGCATAGCGAAAAGTGTTCCGAAAGTTAGAGATACAGCTTGAAAAACGATTCCGGAGAACTGAAGTTCAAATATCGCAGAAATACCGCCTATCGCTAAACCTTCAAGAATCGCATAGATTGGCGCTGTTATTGGCGCCCATGTTTTCTTAAAAATAGTTATAAATGCAAAAATCAATCCACCAATCAGCCCGCCGTATAGCCAGTACATAAGGCTCGCGTTTTCAAGCCCTCCTTCAGTTGTTATGCCGCTCTC